>JALYUK010000230.1 GCA_030853805.1 Actinomycetota bacterium
ACGATAGCCCGCCCCCGGACACCAAACGTGCTCACGGACCCTCTCGCTGACGGCTCGGCTATCGAGGCTGTTCGATATGTCCACGGCTGGTCGGCGCGCAGCAGCCGAACGCCGAGTAGCTGAGTCAGTCGGGGATCGGTGACTGGGCATCGATCCCATCTGGGCGACCGCCCGCAAGGGTGCGTCCTTCGAGACGGGCAAGATCGTCCGCCGCTCGCCGGTGCCGGAGTGTTCGACCTCCGCATGGCGAGCGCGGAAGGTTCCGCTTGCGGGCTGATGCTTGTCTACTGGTTCGATGCGCCGGTCAAGCGCAGCGTCGAGCGCTGATTTGCCTTGATGGATGAGTTGAGGCGCGCGTTACCGGTCCGAGTGTCGAATGGGTCCGTCTCATCGAGCGGGCAGGGTGTGTGCGTGGACTGGGAATGAGATGACCGGGTCGACCAAGCGGACTGGATCGCCGCGCGACAGCCCGCACAGGCACGGGTGTGCACGATACCGACCGGGTTCGAGGCCTATGTCCGGCTGCCACACCGATCGAGGCCGACGATGAGCCAGAGCATCAGGCGCGCTGGGCACAGGTGGCCCACTGGAGCGACACGACGTCGCTATTCGTCATCAATAATCCTGGCCCGACGGCAGCGCGAGGCTCCCCGGGCACAGAGACCTACGCCAAGGCGCGACGGCGCACGCCGATCCCGACAGGCCCGAAAGCTGCCTCGCGTCGGCATCTACCTCAGCGCCCGTCAGTCGCTATCGTTGAGACAGACGGCGGTGGGGCTCGCCGTAACCGCGTTTCACGACCTTCCCGGTCGGCGCCAACGGTCCCTACCGACAGTGGATCGGGTTAGCTTTGCGCCTGACACGTTTCGACGAATCGTCGCCCGACTCGACGTCGCCAGCAAGGACGCGACCTGGGCGGACCACGGTTGCTGAGGTGCTGGAGCCGTTGATCCGGGGGGCGCTCGGTGCCGACTTGCCGATCAGTGTCCGCTGCTGGGATGGGAGCACGCTTGGCGCGACTACGTCGCCTCTGCGTCTGAACATCAAACGCCGTCGAGCTTTGCGTCGGCTCCTGTGGGCGCCGAATGAGCTCGGCTTCGCACGTGCCTACGTCTCCGGCGACATCGACTTCGAGGGTGACCTGTTTGCGGGACTCGATGCGTTGGAGAAGGTGGCGCTCCCTGACCAGGGTCCGGGTGTCACCGTCGACAAGGCCGCCAAGAAAGCGATCGTCCGCTGCGCGCTCCGACTTGGCGCCGTTGGCCTGCCGCCCAAGCCGCCGGCCGAGGAAGCGCGGTTGAGGGGACGTCGGCACAGCAAAGAACGGGACGCATCGGCGATCGTGCACCACTACGACGTCGGCAACGACTTCTACCGGATCATGCTCGGCGAGAACATGACGTACTCCTGCGCCTACTGGCCGCAACCGCCCAGCGGCGAGTTCGGACTCGATCAGGCCCAGTTCGCCAAATGTGACCTCGTCGCACGCAAACTGGGGCTCCGGGCGGGGATGCGCGTGCTGGACGTCGGGTGCGGCTGGGGCACCTTCGCGTTGCATGCCGCTCGAACTTACGGAGTGGAGGTTGTCGGGGTCACCCTCTCACACGAACAGGCCCGCTACGCCAGCAAGCGGATGGCCGACGCGGGACTCGCCGACCTCGTCGAGATCAGAGTGCAGGACTACCGCGACGTCCACGACGGGCCCTTCGACGCGATCTCCAGCATCGGGATGGCAGAGCACGTCGGCGCGGCAATGCTGCCAACCTATACGGCAGCCCTCTACACGCTGCTCGCACCGCAAGGACGTCTGCTCAACCACGCAATCTCCCGACGTCCAGGGCCACGCACCGAGTTCTCCCGCACCTCGTTCATCGACCGCTACATTTTTCCCGACGGGGAGCTCGAACCACTCGCGATGATGGTCGACGCGCTGGAAACAGCGGGATTCGAGGTGCGCGACGTCGAATCACTGCGCGAGCACTACGCGCTGACCTTGCGCGAATGGTCCACGAACCTTCAGAACGGATGGGACGGAGCCGTCCACGCGACCAGTGCTGCCCGCAGCCGGATCTGGCGCCTCTACATGGCCGGCTCAGCCCTCGCCTTCGAAGCCAACCGAATCGGCGTCAACCAAGTACTCGCCGTCAAACCCGGCCCCCGCGGCTCCAGCGCAATGCCACCAACCCGTGCGGACCTGCTCGATACTCCCGACTCGGTGACCTCATGACGTCCATCTTCACAAAGATCATCACCGGCGGAGCAGAACAACCGTCCTGCAGTAGCCGCCAGATGGTCAGCCCGACGACGGCGCCCGTCACGATCAGCAGGAGCCAGTGGACCGGGACACTCATTTACGGCCTCGACAGCCCGGTCAAAGCAATGCCGAGTCCGATCAACGGCAGCAGCGCCGTCCCAGGTGATCCTCAATAGGGACCGTTTTGATCTTCGCCGTGACCACGGATGGCGTGCGGGGCGGTCACCGCCGGGGCTGCTCGAACGGTCTTCTACAGGCGGGGCGGCGGTGCTGCGTCGATGTCATCGACCACCGTGGTGCGGACGGCGGTGTCCCTGATGATGGTGCCGGGCCGCACCCGAAAGTCGGGATTCCAGGCCCGCACCGTTTCCCGCGCGCCGAGGTACCGGCCGTTTCCCGGATCGACCAGGAGTTCGTGGCGTACCGGCGACACCTCGAGCACCAGGGCGATCGCCGCGGCGCCGTCCAGGTTCGTCGCGGTGTCGACCACGCGGACGTCCGGCAGCAGTTGCAGTGCCCGGTACAGCGCCGCCCGCACGTCGGCGGGCACGAGCGCACACCGAAGCGCGTCCAATGCGTATTTCCACGCCCCGTTGTACACGGGATAGCGCGGCAGCCGACGAGGCCGGGGCACGGGATGGCTCGGGCTGTCGGCCCGCAATCGCTGCAGTAGCAGGTCCGGATCACGCCGGAGCGCGGCCAAGAAATCGGGCGTGGGGACCTGCCACCTGACCGGCCAGCCGTGCCCCGGGTCTGGTTGCCGGCCCTGCTGGAGTGCGTAGTAGTCACCGTGGCGGGCCCGGAATTCTCGCGGCGGCTCGTCGACGAAGGCGTCGCCGAACCCATCCGCGGCAGCGTTGCGGTAAGAGCCCCGCAACCATCTGCGCCCGCCGGTACCGCGCGTGCGCAGTACCCAGTCGCGCCCCGGATTGACGGGCACCCATTCCTCGGACACTGACTCGTGCATCGCCTGCCAGCTACGAAGGTGAGTGCTGACTCCACCCGTTGCGGGCAAGATGAAGGTACTGGTCCGACCGCATCGGCTCGTCCCGCACGCGATCGGCGGGTTCAACCATGGCGGGGCAGACTCCCCCGACGATCGGTTACACCGCCCACGATGCCACCACCAACGCCCGGCTTCGACGCACTCCCCTCAACGCTGGTCCGTCCCGGTCACCGATCGCGCTGCGGACGGGTTCAGGTGCGACGCCCGGCGACGGCTACTGGTAGTGGGTCCACATCCGCAGGACATGCCCGACGTGGCGATCGGGGAAAACCTCGTAGACAAGCCGGTGCTGGATGTTGATGCGGCGCGAGTAGCAGCCGGCCAGGTCGCCAACAAGCTTCTCATACCGTGGAGACGTGGCGAACGGGTCCTGGGCGAGCACGTCAAGGAGCCGTTCGGCCCGCTGCTTCAGGCCCGACGACGCGAGCCGTTTCGCATCCTTCTGCGCCTGGCGCGAATAGACCAGCGTCCAGTCACTCACCAGTCGAGTTCGGTCGAGGCGACCTCAATACCGTCGGTCCGCGACTGACGGATCGACTCGGCAAACCCCGGAACCGACTCCAGGAACAGCGTCTCCTGGATCGCTTGCCAGTCGGCCTCGCCGATCAGCACCGCGTTGCCCCGCTGTCCGGTGATGGTCAGCGGCTCAGACTCCTCGTTTACTTGGTCGATCAGCCGGTACAGATTCGACCGGGCCGAGGTTGCACTCACAGCGCTGATGGCTTCCACCTCCACCAGTAGCGTACGCCATCACGTACGCTACTGGCAAGCCGGATCCCGGCGGCTGGTGCTGGGAAACGCCCCACCCGGTCGCAAGCCAGCGTGTCCCGCATCGGGATCCACTTACGAACCTGGTTCTGGTCGTCGAACGGGTCTGGGGCTGGGATGGTGTGATCGCCCGGGTGCGTGGCGCCCGGCGTAACGTGCGCGGCATCCGTTGCGTGCGATGCTGATGGGGCGAGCCAACGGCGTGGTTCATGGGAGATGCCGCCATGTTCGAAAGGTTCACAGACCGCGCGCGTCGGGTGGTCGTCTTGGCCCAGGAAGAGGCCCGGATGCTCAACCACAACTACATCGGGACTGAGCACATTCTGCTCGGTCTGATCCACGAGGGCGAGGGTGTCGCCGCCCAGGCCCTTGAGTCGCTCGGGGTAGCGCTGGAGGGAGCCCGGGCGCAGGTCCAGGAGATCATCGGCCAGGGCCAGCGGGCGCCGTCCGGGCACATCCCGTTCACCCCCCGCGCCAAGAAGGTGCTGGAACTGAGCCTGCGCGAGTCGCTACAGCTGGGCCACGACTACATCGGCACCGAGCACCTCCTGCTGGGCCTGATCCGCGAGGGCGAGGGCGTCGCAGCCCAGGTGCTGGTCAGGCTCGGCGCGGACCTGAACCTCGTGCGGCAGCGGGTCTTGCAACTACTCAGCGGGCACTCCGGTCGGGGAGCGTCGATCGAGCACGCCGTCGCACCGCGGTCCACGGAGCAGCGGCTGTCGGGGCAGATCCTGCCCCGCATCAGCGCCATCGACGCGCGACTGTCGGCCCTGGAGGGTCGGGTAGGGACCGGAGCGGAGACCGGTGACCTCGACCGGCAGATCGAGGACGTCCGTGGCGAGAAGGGGGCCGCCGTCCGCACCCAGGAATACGAACGAGCTGCGGAGCTACGCGACCAGGAAAAGCAGCTGCTCGCTCAAAAGGCCGCACGCCAGCAGGAATGGATAACCGTGCACCCGAGCCTTCCGGACCTGGCCGAATCGTGCCAGCAACTCAGCACCGAGGTCAAGGAGCTCCGGGCGCTGCTGCACCAGCATGGCATCGACCCGCAGGACCCGACCGCATGAGGGACCCACGCGGTTAGCCATTCGCACCCCCACATCCCGCCCGGTTACCGCTGAAGTCGGCAAGGGGAACGACCAGCCGCGACAATCCGCACCAATCGGCGTGATGATCTTGATCGCCCCGGCACGACGCGCCCCAGCGGAACGGCTCGTCGGCGTTCCGTGTCCGGCAAACGGTGACTCCGGATTCCGGCACTGGCCCGGACTCATGATCGTTCGTCACCGTAAGCGGATCCGCTGCGGGACGGTCTTCCCGTAGGTCGAACGTCTTCGTCAGCGGAGTCGGATCTGTGATCAGGCGGCTGTAGGTCAATACATCCACTCTGGTTCCGGCGATGAGGAACTTGCCGCGCCCGACGCCCCCGCTGACGCTTCTGGGCAGTGGCCGTAAGACTGTCCTGATGGGTGACCGCGATGCATGGGTGAACACGACCCACGACTGGTCTGCAGGCGTTGATGTCGCACACCTGGCCGCCATTCGCCGGGATGCTGGTAGGCACGCGGGCGGGGGACTTCTACACCTCGTCCTCGAGGTAGTTGCCTATGCAGATGATGAAGCGGAAGACCGGGAACGGCGTGGTTCCTGTTCGGTGACCATCCACGCAGATGGGTCCGTTTCGGTGGCTGACGACGGTCGCGGAACGGACCCCCGGGGCGATGAGCACGGCGTGCCGATCAAGAAGCCTGTGATCGCGACCAAGGACCTGCGGTTCTTCGATGCGCCAGAAAGGGTGCACCTGCCCGACGGCAAGCCTCGTTACGGCATGTCCGTCGTGGCCGCGCTGAGCCGGTGGCTGATTCACACGAGTCGCCGCCTGGACGGGCGCCTGGACTCAGCGATACGAGCACGGAATCCCCAGTGGCGGGCCGCCCACCCCCGCCTGTGATCCAGCACGCCGCTATGGCGGTCGCTGTCGTCGGGGCAGGCTCGTGACCCAGACGCCAGCGTGGAATTGACCCCGTTTCGTGGACATCGATTGAGCGGCCGTGGTGGCGGTTGTGGTGAGCCGATTTTCGAATGTTACCGGGCTGATCTGACCGAGCACTGAAGGGCGTGGCGGCGGTTGTACACGGTTTCGATCCAGCTGCTGACGGCGTGGATGGCCTGCTCGCGGGTGGCAAGGTTGTGCCGCTGATAGTGCTCGGTTTTCAGGGTGGACAGAAGCTTTGCTGCTGGGGGACTGATGTTCCTATTCCTTGTCAAGCAGCGGTGAGCCATTGGCGGTAGCGGTCGGCGAAGTCACCGTCTCGGCGGCCCGGCCGCGCGTTCACCGTCGACGCCAAGGTTGAGCCCGTGGGTCTTATCGGGCTGACAGTGATTGCCAGACCGGCCAGGGCAGCGCCCAGTCGTAGATGTCGCCGTCGGCGGGGGACAGTTGGACGCTGGTCCCGGTGAATTGGACGGGGGCGCCGTAGATCGCCGACTTGTAGTAGGCGATGGCGCTGGATTCGGACAGGTTGATGCAGCCGTGGCTGACGTTGGTGTGACCCTGCGAGGCGACGGTGTTGGGGTTTTCGTGGATGAATTCGCCGTT
>JALYUK010000288.1 GCA_030853805.1 Actinomycetota bacterium
AACGGCCGTGCCAGGACGTCCAGCCTGACCTGGGTCGCTCAGGTCTAGGTGCATCCCACGAAGTGCTCAAGACCGCATCGCCGCCGCGATCAAGGCCGGCGGCGAGCTGGTCGACGACAGCGCCGCGCCAGCGTTCTGGGTACTTGCTGACCCGCAGAGCACCCGCGCGTGCCTGGCCACCTGGGAAGGCCGCGAGCCGACAGAAGCGTGAAAACGCGACTCGACAGACAAGACGCGCCATGGGTGGCTGGCTGATATTTGCGGCACTGACGCGCCGCGTCTTTGGCCTATTGCGACACCCGCCGCGCCCCCAACCGCGACACAGAGGCGATCAACTTCCTCATCCAAGCCCATCACCGCCGCATCGCCCACGGCTTCTGCGATCACCGCTGTGGTTCTGCGATCACCGCTGTGGCGCGAGTCCTGCGTGTCGGCATGCGTGGGACTTAACGCGTCCGCATCTCATTAGACGATCGGCCTGCGGAACGCCGTGAAACCTGAGCTAGTTCGGTCTGAGGCGTTTGGGATTGAACGGGATCTCTGGCTCCCTGGACTTCTGAGCGTCTAGAAGTCGGAAACCTGGAACTTCGAATGGTCCGTGTTCGGGTCCAGCATGCGCTCCCGCAAGGGCGTGAGAAACAAGGTGCAGAACAGCAGGTACCCGAAGCTGCTCGCTGCAACGTCAGTGATGACAAACCATCGGGGTCGCGCCGTGAAAGCCATGACCATGCCACCGAGGACGACGTAGAGACCAGCAAACATCAGCAACTGGACACTCGGGGTAAGTTTCCGTCCTTTTTGCTCACTACGGGTAGAGACGAATCGCCACAGCAAGCCAAGTCCTGCACCCATCAGCACGCCGAACATGATCGACACAGCGAGATCGCCCGACGATGGCGACCCCACATCAGAGTCCTTCGGTGAAAGGACTAGAAGAGCGAAGAAAATTCCCACCGTGAGCATCCCGTAGATACAGGAGCCCCACCAGGTCAACCGACCTATCAAGAGGTGCTCACGTTCGAGTAACCGCAGTCCTTGGCCGCTGGCCCCACCAGGTCGCTATTGGATTTCCCCACACCCGTGATCATGCCAGCGCAGCGCGTGCCAGGCAGTCGACGCTTCCGATTAGCTGAATAGTCGTAGAAAAGTCACGCCTAGAGTTCGCCAGTCCGTGTTCAGGCCGTCCCGGTGAGCGATCGCTGACCGGGATGGCTTCGTTGGGTGATGGAGCGCAAGGGGCGAATACCTGTTGGTGGATCGAGACGCAGCCAATACGTTCGGGTAGTGCCGGATGCAGTCTTTGCTGACCCTCGCCTCACCCCGCTCTACGACACGTTTGAAGACCCGCGCAGCGACCTGACGCACTACCTGCAGATCGCGCGAGAGCTGTATGCCAGCTCTGTCGTGGACATTGGCTGCGGCACAGGAGCGTTCGCTCTCCTTGCGGTGAACGAAGGTTTGCACGTGATGGGTGTTGACCCGGCCGCAGCATCGCTCGATGTGGCTCGGGCCAAACTCGGCGCCGAGCGCGTGGACTGGCACCTCGGCGATGCCACGACGCTACCGGCGATGCGTGCCGATCTTGCCGTGATGACCGGGAACGTGGCACAGGTCTTCTTGACCAACGACTCGTGGAACGCAACCTTGGCGGCCGTCCATACGTGCCTGGTTCCTGGTGGTCATTTCGTCTACGAGACACGCCAACTCAGCGACCGCGCTTGGGAACGGTGGGCTACCGACACCGCCGCGACCGTCCGAACGATTGACGGTATCGGGGACGTCACCCAGCGCACCATCGTTGAAGACATCGAACTGCCGCTTGTCACGTTTCGGCACGAGTACGACTTCCCCAGCGGGGAGCGGATCATCTCCACCTCCACGCTGCGCTTCCGCAGCGACCAAGAGAACCGGACGGCACTGGAGCATGCGGGATTCTTCGTGAGCGATGTCCGCGAAGCTCCGGACCGGCTGGGTCGAGAAAACGTCTATATCGCGTCCACACCCGGTTGAAGATCCCGTTCCGGTCACCGATCGGTAATCGGAACGCCATCGTGGAGTCCGTCCCGTATGGGACACCGTGTGGGACCAGTCCTAGCGAACTGAGCGCCGAGCACCCATTTGTTGCTGGCCGTCGCCGGT
>JALYUK010000326.1 GCA_030853805.1 Actinomycetota bacterium
GAATACAGCCTGACCTACCTTCGCTTCGTATGGACCTCCGCCGCCGCAGCGCTACTCGTGGTCTACTCGCTGTGGACCTTCACCATCACGGCGTCGGGCAAGAACGCCCAGTGGGGCGTCCTGTCGATCCTGCCGTTCCTAGTGGTGGTGCTGCGCTACGCCATCATCGTGGACCGCGGTGGTGCCGGTGAACCGGAGGAGATCGTCATCACCGACCGGATGCTGCTCGGCTCAGGCGCGCTGATGGTGGTGCTGTTGGCGATGGCAATCTACGGCTGAGGTGCCGGTGGCGATCTACCGCCCAGTGGTGGCTCGGCTCAGACCGGTAGCCGACGGTAACGCCGCGCACGGTCGGTGTCGCGTGCCCGTCATGACCACCACATCCGGCATGCCACCCAGAAGGATCCGCTACCCCGACGCCACCCCGACGAGGATCGCCTGGGCGCCGTTGGCTCAGGTCCCTGGGTCAACGGCGCCTTCTTCAGGCACCCGCGCGAGCGGTGGACCCGATTCCAGGACACCACCCCATCGAGGAGGTAAAAGGAGGCACCAACAACCTACCGACCGCACCTCGTGGTCCCGCCGACAGAGCGCCCTGCGGAACCACAACTCATTGAAAGCGCCGACCACGGGCCGCTCGAGCAGCCCGTGGGGAAACCCCGCCGGTGTGGTGAGCCTCCCCCCGCCGGGCGCGCCCCCGAGCGGGTCACGCCGACCTCGGGCGCCCAGGTCCTCCAGGCCCGCAAACCGACCACGAGTCGACGATCCCGCCCCGCCCCGCCCCGCCACGCCCCGCCACGGAGCGGATCGGATCGGTCGTCGTCCTCCATCGCCGCAAGCACCACATCCAGAACGGCGCAAGCACAGCGTGTCGACCAGTACCGAGGAAGTGGGGGACTCGCCTCATTCGCACCCGTGCCCTCAAAATGACGCCCATCAAACCCCTTCCACTTACCGTCGTCCAGAACAGTGGATCGCCCACCATCGGCTCACAACAGCCCCGACACACGGCGGCACAGATAATCCAACTTCGTGAATCACATCGTTGCCGCGACACACTGGCCCCATGACTCGCCCAGCGCATCACGGTGTCCTCGCCGTCCTCGCGGTCGCTCTTACCCTGGCGGGATGCGGCTCACACCAGGGCCTGACAACCGATCCTGACTCCACGGCAACGGTGTCGGTGACGCCGGCCAGGAACCTGCCGCGACCCGCTCACGTCGTCGTCGTCATCCTTGAGAACCACGCCGAAAAGCAGGTCCTAGGTCACAGCAGCGCGCCCTACCTGACTGCTCTCGCGAACACCGGGGCGCGGTTCAGCAACTCCCACGGTGTGGCCCATCCCAGCCAGCCCAACTACATCGCCTTATTCAGCGGCTCCACCCAAGGCGTCACCGGCGACGGATGCCCTCAAAACCTCGGCGCGCGACCAAACCTGGCGCAACAGCTCCAACAAGCCGGCGACACCTTCACCGGGTACTCCGAGAACCTTCCTAGGACCGGGTACACCGGGTACACCGGATGCACCGGTAGCGGCGGCTATGCACGCAAACACAACCCATGGGTCGACTTCTCCAACGTCCCCGCGGCGAGCAACCAGCCCTACACCGACTTCCCCACCCAGCTATCCACGCTACCGACGGTCTCCTTCATCATCCCCAACCTTTGCCACGACATGCACGACTGCAACGTCGCCACGGGCGACCACTGGGCTCACGATCACCTGCCCTCATACCTCACCTGGGCACACACCCACAACAGCCTGCTCATCGTGACCTTCGACGAGGACGAGGGCACCACCAGCAACCACATCCCCACCTTCCTCATCGGACCGATGGTCAAACCCACGACGGTCTCGCAACCCATCGACCATTACAACGTGCTGCGCACCATCGAGGACATGTACGGGCTGCAACCACTCGGCCACGCCCGCCAAGCCTCAGCGCTCACCAAGTGGAACTAACGCTCGCATCACACCGATCAGCCGGTCATGGGAGCGTTCCGGATCACGAATTCGGTGTTTCGATGCTGCCGTACCCGCTGTTGATTGCGAGGCATATCCCCGAATCCCGAGTATCGACACTGATCTGTCCGCGATCCGTCCAGAATCGCCGTCCCACACGCTCACACATCACAGATATGCCGCCAGGTGAACTGCGACCAATTTCGGTGATGACGATTCATTGTCGAGAACCAGGAGGAACTAAGCACTGAACGTTGGTTGCAGAGGTGGTCCACGCCGTCGTCTGGCGGAGACACCCACAGAGATACCCATGCCCTTGAGATGACCGCGCCCACGGGCGCGACTATCGCCACACTCGCTATGGACAACAACGAAGCGGGCTTCGCGAGGGCACTCGCGTGGATCGTCGAGCACACCGAGGAATACGCCGAAGGACGCGGCTACCTCGGCCTAGACGTCCTGGCCCGATCACGCCTGACCACCAGCAGCAACCCCGACACCGAACCCCAGATCGAAGCCAGCACCATGCCCACCCTGACCGCCTAAACCAAAAGGTATTGGCAATCTCCTTGTGGATCGCTACGCGGCCCTACGGCAAACGGGAACATGATCCGACGTCCACCAGACTCCAAACCTGCTGGTTAAGAGTTTGCGGCCGTTCGATACCTCGATACTTCGGGCCACGGGACTGGTCTACCCGTGACTGACAGCAGTGGCATAGGCCTCGCACCCGGCCAGTGCAGGAATGGTCCGCATCATGATGGATGTCAGTGATCATCGTGGCCTGACCAGATTCGAAAGGCACCCCCATGCTTCGCAGAACAAAACTCATCGGTAGCGGCGCACTGATCGCCGCAGTGGCCGGTGGCGCAGCCGTTCCGGCCTTCGCCGCAACGACTTCCTCAACCCCCTCCGCCACCACGTCCCATTCGGCTGCCCATCACCACAAGGCGCGCCACGGCCTCGCCACGCTGGGCCTGCGCCCGGCGGTCATCGCCAAAGACGCCGGCACAAACATTGCAGGGTTGAAAGCCGGCCGAAAGGCTGGCCTCACACTGACGCAGATCGCCGCAAGCCATGGCGTGTCTCACGCAACGTTGCTCTCCCGGTTGGATACCACCGCCGATGCACGGATCACCACGCTGATCAATCACAAACTCCCGGCAGGACGGCGGGGCGGTCACTCCCACGGTTGGCGCGCCATGCCC
>JALYUK010000320.1 GCA_030853805.1 Actinomycetota bacterium
AGCGCGGACTGCCCGGCCGCCGCCGTCCGTACGGCTGCGGCCAGTTCTTCCGGTGGAGCGTCTTTGAGCAGGTATCCCGAGGCGCCGGCTTCGATCGCGGCCAGGATGTCGGCGTCGGTTTCGTAGGTCGTGAGGATGAGGACTTTCGGCGGGTCCGGCCCCACGCAGATCGCCGCGGTGGCCTGCGACCCGTGCATAGACCCGTGCATACCGGCTCCGAACTGCAGGTCCATCAGCACCACGTCGACATCCAACTCTCCCGCTAGCCGGACGGCCTCTTCAGCGGACGCCGCCTCGGCGACGATCTCGAAATCCGACTCGGTGTCGAGCACGGCCCGCAGACCGGCGCGCACGACGGGGTGGTCATCGGCGAGGAGTAGCCGGACCGTCATCGGCGACTCGCCTGGGACGGCGCCAGCGTCTCACTCAGTTCCTGGCCGAGCGGGAAACTAGCAGCGACCGTGGTGCCCTGGCCGGGCTCCGAAGTCAGCGACCAGATGCCGCCGAGGGAACGAATGCGCGAGCGCATGGCGGTCAGGCCAAATCCACCGTCGGCGCCCCCGGGCCGCAAAGGCACCATGGCCGGGTCGAACCCGGCGCCATCGTCCACCACATCGAGCGCAATACCGAGATCCATGTAGGTCAGTGTCAGCTCGGCGCGACTGGCGCCGGCGTGCTGCACGGCGTTGGCGAGCGCCGATTGGGCGATCCGCAGCAGTCCGACTTCGTACGGCTTCGGCACCTCCCGCGGTTCGCCGACTAGGTGGAAGTTCACGCTCAGCCCATCACGCTCCCGGGTGGTCACAGTGAGTCGGTCCAGAGCCGCGGGCAGCGAGGCGCCATCGAGGTTCATCGGCGTGAGCGCCCGCACCACCCGTCGCGCTTCGGTGAGGTTGTCCTGCGCGGTCTCCCGGGCGAGCACGACATGCCGGGCCGCAGTTTCGGGCTGATCGGGCAGCGCCCGCTCGGCGGCGCGCAGTAGCAACTGGATGCTTGACAGGCCCTGCGCGAGCGTGTCGTGAATCTCACGGGCGAGCCGCTCCCGCTCGGCAAGGACACCGGCTCCGCGCTCAGCGACAGCGAGGTCGTTGCGGGTCTCGCGTAACTGCTCGATCAGCCGACGTCGTTGCTCACTCTCACGGTAGAGGGCTTGATAGCCACGCACGACAGCGATGGCGACGGCCGCGCCGAGTACCGGACCGATGATCGCACCGAGCGCGAAACTGCCCAGGTGCCAGATAAATCCGACAATCGCGACCACTGTGGTGGCGACGACGGCGGCCAGACCCCACTTCCCCGGCACGAGGTGCAGTTGCAGGAAGAAGAGCGGGAACGCGATCCAGACACCATCCGGGGTCAACACGAGCAACACCAACCAGGCCGCTCCCAGCGCGGCCAGCCAGTAGGCCGCAGCGGTGCGCGAGCTTCGTACTGAGGGCAGCAACGACCCAGCCGCGTAGACGAGGCCCATCAGCGCAGCAGCGCCGAGGACCGCCGGGGCTCGACTCGCGCCGTCGGCGAAGGCTCGCGCGACGGCGAGTACCAGCAGTCCCGCCAGCAGCAGGTGCAGGCAGATACGCAGTAGCTGAAGCGGCTTGTTCAACGTCAGTGGAGTCACGGCTGAGGACACCTCCCGGGCCAATTCTGCCGTGGCATCGAGGCAGGCGCATCCATCGAAAGGTGGATTCTCACATCGTCAATTCGTCACTGCGAGATAGATCTGCCGCGCGATGGAACCGGCTGCGAATCGCAGCAGAGTGGAGGGCATACCAATCATCGAGCGAAAGGAACCACAGCCTCATGTTCGTCGCGTGGAGGGATTTACGGTCTGCCAGGGGGCGGTTCGCACTGATGGGGACCGTCGTCATCCTGATGACGCTACTGGTTGTGATGCTGTCCGGGCTGACCGCGGGACTGGGCAAGCAGAGTACGTCGGCGATCACCGGATTGTCGGCGGACCACATCACCTTCGCCGTGCCGTCGGGAAGTGGCGGACCGTCGTTCACCGAGTCGATGGTGACGCAGGCGCAGTGGCAGCAGCTCGCGAAGGCACCCGGCGTGCGCAGCGCGCATCCGCTCGGCATCACTTCGGTGAAGGCGAGCACGACCGGCGATGCGCGCACGGCCGGCCTGTCCGCGTTCGGCGTACAACCCACGTCCGGTATAGCTCCGGGCCCGGTCTCCCCCGGCAGCGTGGTGTTGTCCACCGGGGCGGCAGAGGCGCTGTCGGTGAGTCAGGGTGACCAGATCGTGGTGTCCGGGCGCGCGTTGACGGTCGCCGCGGTCGCCGGAGATGCCTCCTTCAGTCACACGCCGGTGGTGTGGATGAGCCTGGTCGACTGGCAGCGACTCTCACCAGGAGCGGGTGACCGCGCCACGGTGGTCGCGGTGACCACCGACTCGACCTCGAGTCTGGCGGCGACTGACAAGCGGCTGGGCACGGACACCATCGCCAAGAGCGACTCGCTGGCGGCGATCGGCTCCTACTCCTCGGAGAACGGGTCGCTGCAGATGATGCGCGGGTTGCTCTTCGCAATCTCTGCCCTGGTGATCGGGGCGTTCTTCACGGTCTGGACAATCCAGCGCAGCCGCGACATCGCCATCTTGAAGGCACTCGGCGCGACCACGCGCTATTTACTCCGTGACGCACTCGGTCAGGCAGTGGTGCTGCTCGTCGGCGGCACATTGGTCGGTTCCGCGTTGGCAGCAGGGCTTGGGGCGCTGGCCTCCGGAACGGTGCCGTTCGTACTCAGCGCAAGCACCGTGCTCTTCCCTGCGGCGGTGATGATCGCGCTCGGTGCGGTCGGCGCAGCCCTGTCCGTACGTCGCATCACCTCGGTCGATCCGCTGACCGCCCTGTCCGGCCACTGACCCTGACTCTCCCCGAAAGGCACTCGCATGAGCTTGCACCTGTCCGACGTCACCCTGACCTACCCCGACGGCGATTCCCGCCTGACCGCGCTCGACAACGTGAGCCTCGACGTACCGGCAGGATCGGTGACTGCCGTGATCGGCCCGTCCGGCTCCGGCAAATCGAGCCTGCTGGCAGTCGCAGCCACCCTGGTCACCCCCGACAGTGGAAAGGTCGTCATCGACGGCATCTCCACCGCGGGCAAGGACCGGAATGAGCTGACTGAGCTGCGCCGCCGCAAGGTCGGAATTGTCTTCCAACAACCCAACCTGCTCGCGTCGCTCACCGCCATCGAGCAGTTGGAGGTGATGGCGCACATCGACGGCCGGTCCCCTCGGGAAGTTACTGCTCGGGCGCGGGAGCTGCTGGACCAGGTTGGGTTGGCGCGCAAGGCGAACAGTCGCCCCGGGCACCTCTCGGGTGGGGAGCAACAGCGGGTGAATATCGCCCGCGCGCTGATGAACAATCCTGCCGTGCTGCTCGTCGATGAACCGACCAGCGCGTTGGACCAGGAACGCGGCGCCGAGATCATCGACCTCTTCACCACGATCACCCACCGCGACGGAATCGCGACCGTCCTTGTCACCCACGACCGGGCCCACCTGGGCGGGATGGACGCCATGTACGAGGTCGTCGACGGCCGGCTTCGCGCACTCACCGCTGCGTCGAGGTCCTAATCCGCCAACTTCAGTGCCTGGACGACAAGTACTGAGGCTTGAGTACTACAAACCGTAGTAATGTGGTGGTGCACCCACAACCGCATGCCGAGAGGGCACACCCGTGAGCAACCTGGACCTCGCACGGTGGCAGTTCGCCATCACGACCGTCTACCACTTTCTCTTTGTTCCCATCACGATCGGCTTGTCAGCGATGGTGGCCGGCTTCGAGACTCAGTGGCTGCGCAAGCGGAACCCCGAGATGCTGCGGCTGGCCAAGTTCTTCGGCAAATTGCTGCTGATCAACTTCGCGCTCGGGCTGGTGACCGGCATCGTGCAGGAGTTCCAGTTCGGCATGAACTGGTCGGCGTACAGCCGCTTCTACGGCGACATCTTCGGCGCGCCGCTGGCGTTCGAGGCGCTGCTCGCATTCTTCCTCGAGTCCACGTTCCTCGGAATCTGGATCTTCGGGTGGGGCCGGATCCCGGAGAAGCTGCACGCCGCGTGCATGTGGCTGGTGCACATCGGCACGCTGCTCTCGGCCTACTTCATCCTCGCCGCGAACTCCTTCATGCAGCACCCCGTCGGCTGGAAGTACAACCCCACAACCGGCCGCGCCGAGCTGACCGACTTCGTCGCCGTGCTGATGAACAAGGTGCAACTGGTGACGTTCCCGCATGTCATCGCCAGCGCCTACCTCGTCGGCGGCGGCGTCGTGATGGGCGTCGGACTGTGGCTGCTGCACAAGCACCGTGGCACCAAGGATTCGCAGATGTACCGCAAGGCCGCCCGCATCGGCGCAGTCGTGACGCTGATTGCGGGGGTCGGGGTCGCGGTCAGCGGGGACATCCAGGGCAAGACCATGACCGAGGTCCAGCCGATGAAGATGGCCGCGGCCGAAGCGCTCTACACGACTCAGAACAGCTGCGCCCCCTTCTCGCTCTTCACCGTCGGCTCCCTCAACGGACAGTCCGAGAAGGCCTCCGTCAAGGTGCCGTGCGCCCTGTCCTTCCTGGCCACCGGCAGCATCAACGGCAAGGTCGACGGCATCGACGACCTCAAGAAATCGCTGCCCGCACAGCTACAGAGGCAGGCTCGCGCTGACGGCATCCCCGCGCAGTACAGCCAGCCCGCCGACGCGGTCTATACGCCCAATATCCCGCTGGCCTATTGGAGCTTCCGGCTGATGATCGGCGTCGGGATGGCGTCCACCGTCGTCGCGCTCGGCGTCCTGTGGATCACCCGCAAGGGCCGCACCACGCTGGCCAAACCGTGGGTTTGGGTGGGCATCCTCGTGCCGCTGCTGCCGGTCTTCGGCAACTCCTTCGGCTGGATCTTCACCGAGACCGGGCGCCAGCCATGGCTGGTCTACGGGGTGATGACCACCGCGACCGGTGTCTCGAACGTCGGCGCAGCCACCGTGCTGACCTCGATGGTCGTCTACACGCTGCTGTATGCCGCGCTCGCTGTCGTCGAGATCAAGCTCTTCCTCGACTACACGCGCCGCGGTGCCGATCCTGCGCCGCCGGAAGATCGCAGCGCCTCCGACAGCGAGCACGACGCACCCGCGCCCGTCTCCTTCGTCTACTGACCCGGCAACCGGAAAAGGACTACGACACATGTCTCTGGAAACGTTCTGGTTCATCCTCATCGGGGTGCTGTGGACCGGCTACCTGGTGCTCGAAGGCTTCGACTTCGGCGTCGGGATGCTGCTCGGCATCCTCGGCCACGACTCCCCTGCCACCCCGAACTCACCCGGCGAAGACGCGGGCACCCGCAAACGAGTGCTGCTCAACGCGATCGGTCCGTTCTGGGATGGGAACGAAGTGTGGCTGATCACCGCCGGCGGTGCGACGTTCGCCGCGTTCCCCGCCTGGTACGCCTCGATGTTCAGCGGCTTCTACCTCGCGTTCCTGCTGCTCGTCGTCGCGCTCATCCTGCGCAACATGGGCCTGGACTACCGCCACAAGCGCAGCGGCGCTACCTGGCAACGCCGCTGGGACATCATCATCATCACCTGCTCGGTGCTCGCGCCGCTGCTGGTCGGCGTGGCGCTGACCAACCTGGTGCGCGGCGTCCCGTTGGACAAAGCGGGCGACTTCACCGGCACCCTGCTCACGCTGCTCAACCCGTGGAGCCTGCTCGGCGGGTTGACCATCGTCGCGCTCAGCCTCACCCACGGCTGCTTCTTCATCGCACTCAAGACCGACGGCCAGATCCGCCACGACGCCCGCGCCCTGGGCACCAAGGCAGGACTGGTCACCGCCGTCCTCGCCGTCGTGCTGCTCGCCTGGGTCAACGTGCACACCGGCACCACCTGGTCGTGGATCACCGCAGCCGTTGGCGCTGTCGCTCTGCTCGGTGCGCTGGCCGCAAACCTGCGCGGGCGTGAAGGATTCGCCTTCTCCGGCACGATGCTCACCATCGGTTTGGCAACCGCCACCTACTTCCTCGCCCTCTTCCCCGACGTGATGCCGAGCACGACGAACGCGGCCTACTCCCTCACCGTCACCAACGCCTCCAGCTCGCACTTGACGCTGCAGATCATGACCGGCGCCGCCCTGGTGATGACACCGATAGTGATCGTCTACTCAGCCTGGAGCTACTGGATCTTCCGCAAGCGGATCACAGCGGACACCATTGGGGTCAAACACGATCCGCTCACCCCGCTAGCTCCGTCAGAGCCGCTGCAGGACGCTCCGCACTGATGGCCAAGCCGTTCAACCCGCGCCTGTTGCGTCAGGTGGCGCAAGCACGGCGTCCCGTGGCGGCGCTCGGCGCACTCGGGGTGCTCAGCGGCGTTGTCGCAATATCCCAGGCGATCGCCGTCGCGCACTTCGTGGTGGCGCTCGTCGAGCGACGCTCACTCACCGGATGGGCGATTACCGTGTTGGTGCTGCTCACCCTGCGTGGGCTGTTGTCCGCGGCGAGCGAGGTCACCGCCGCGTGGGCAGGCACGCGGGTGGCGGGGCTGCTGCGCCGCCGGGTGCTGACCGCCTGGTTGAGCCGTCCGGTCGACCAGTCGCCCTCCGCGACAACGATGCTGACGCGGTCGACCCAGGGCGCCGACAGCGTTGAGCCGTATGTCGCGCGCTACCTCCCGGCCCTGGTCAGCGCTGCTGTCGTGCCGCCGATGGCGCTGGCGGCGATGATCTGGACCGACTGGGTGACGGCGTTGATCGTGGTGCTCACCGTGCCACTGCTGCCGTTCTTCGCAGCGCTGATCGGAATGCACACCCGTGACGAGACCAACGACCGCTGGGCCGAATCACATCGCCTTGCAGGGCATTTCATCGACGTCATGCGCGGCCTGCCGACGCTGGTCAACTACCAGCGGGCCGACGCCCAGGTCGGCGTCGTGGCGGACGTTGGCGACCGGCACCGGCGCGCAACCGTCCGCACGCTGCGTACCGCGTTCCTCAGCTCCGCCGCGCTGGAGCTGCTCGCGACCATCTCGGTCGCGATCGTGGCGGTCTTCGTCGGTCTACGACTGACCTACGGCACGATCTCGCTCACCGTCGCGCTGACCGCGATCCTGCTTGCGCCAGAGGCGTACTGGCCGATCCGGCGAGTCGGTCAGGAGTTCCACTCCGCCGCCGACGGCGTCGAAGCCATCGACAACCTGCTGGATGAGTCGGCATCGATGCCGACTTCCGACGCGTCCACGACCGCCTGCTGCGCTGTGATCGACCTCAGCTATACCTACCCCGGCACTGCCTCATCGGTACTGCGCAACGTCACCTTCGCGCTGCCCACCCGTGGCATCACCGCGATCACCGGTCCGTCCGGATGTGGCAAGACCACCCTGTTGGAGTTGCTGGCCGGGCAGCGCACACCGACTGCAGGAGACGTGTCCGTACCTTCGTCACATCTAGTCACTCAACGTCCGTTTGTCACACCTGGATCATTGCGCGAAAACCTCGGCACGGCAGCTCTGCCCGACGGCATCGACTGGCTACCGCAACCGCTGCACGACCTGCCCGACGGCCTTGACACCCGCCTCGGCGACGACGGCTACGGTCTGTCCGCCGGTCAGCGCGCTCTCCTCGCGCTGACCCGAGCGCAACTGTCCGACGCGCCGCTGACTTTGCTCGACGAGCCCACTGCGCACCTCGACGCCGACTCGGCACGCAACGTATACGCGATGATCCGCGAGTTGGGCGCAGACCGCGCCGTCGTGTTGGTCACTCACGACCCCGACTTGATGGCGATCGCCGACCAGCGCATCGACCTGCCCCACCACGACGCCGATTTCCCTGCCCATCGAAAGGTAGCGGAACCGTCGAAGGGGAGCGTTATATCCACGCCGCTCGGCGATATGTCTACCTCTCGATGGAAGAAACGCGGGCCGCTTCGGCCTGCTCCCGGCGTGCTGCGCGCGTCGTTCATCGGTGGCCTCGCCGCCACGTGCGGTGTTGCGCTGACCGCGACCTCCGGCTGGTTGATCGTGCAGGCCAGCACCCGCCCGGTCGTTCTCACCCTGCTGACCTCGATCGTGGCCGTACGCGCGTTCGGCATCGGACGGCCGATCTTCCGGTATGTCGAGCGAATCCGCTCGCATGATGCCGCGCTGCACATGCTCGCCCGGCGTCGCACCGACCTGTTCGCCACCCTCATCCCGCTCACTCCGGCACGCCTGGGCCGACGTCGCCGCGCTGACCTGCTCGGCGCCGTCGTACGCGATATCGACGACGAGGTCGACGTCCAGGTGCGCGCCATCGTGCCGCTGCTCGCCGCCACCATGACGTGCGCGATCGCCACCATCGCGGCAGCTGTGCTCTATCCACCGGCCGCGCTGATCGTCCTCGCGATCGCCACGATCGCCGGCCTGATCGGCGCGCTCGACTGGGCGCTGGAGCGCTCCGGCCAGCATGAGAGCCTGCACGCCCGCGCCACCGTGGCCTACGGTGCCACGTCCATCAGCCTGAACAACTCCGGGCTGCAAGCAATCCGGGGCGGGGATGCCGAGCTGAGGCGCCTCGACATCGCACATCTCGCGTTGGAACGCGCGGTACGACACCAGGCACGCGGGCGCGCCGCCGGGCTGGCCTTGAGCTTCCTGCTCACTGCCGCCGCCGCGATCGGCATGGCGGTACTGCTGCGTGCACCGCTCGCCGATGGTGACATCGCTGCACCCTTCGCGGCCCTGCTGGTGCTCGGACCGATCGCGCTGACCGACATCCTCGGATCGATCCCCGACGCGGTCGGGGCGCTGGCTCGGGGCCAGGCCGCCCGCCGGCGCCTCGAGGTGATCACGGGACAGACACCCGCCGTGCACGACAACGGCCGCCAGATAGTCATCAGCACCCCGGCCGCCCTGGAGCTCTCCGGGATCACCGCATCGTGGACCGACGGGCCGCCCCAGATCAACGGCGTCGACCTGCGTGTCGAGCCTGGCGAACATCTCGCGATCACCGGCCCCAACGGCGTCGGCAAGTCGACCGTGCTGGCCGTACTGGCCCGCCACCTCGACCCGTCCGACGGGCGGTATGAGGTGGGGGGTCGCGACGCGCTCGGCTACTCCCCGGACGCCGTACGCCGACACATCGCCGTAGTGGATGACGAACCGCACCTCTTCGCGGGGTCAGTGCGCGCCAACCTGCTGCTCGCACAACCCGACGCGACCGATACCCAGGTCGCGACCGCGCTGGTGGATGCCGGGCTCGGTCGGTGGCTGGCCGGCCTACCGGACGGGCTCGACACATCGCTCGGGTCGGACGCGCGCGGAGTATCGGGCGGTGAGCGCACCCGCATCGCGATAGCCCGTGCAGTGCTCGCCGAGCGCAGAGTCATACTTCTGGACGAACCCGTGGCTCACCTCGATCACCCGACCGCCGCAGCCGTCATGCGCGATCTGCACGCTGCGACGCGTGATGCGGCCGTAATCGTGGTCAGCCATCAGCAGATCGGCACTCAGGGATGCGACCGGGTGATCGAGCTGCAACAGATCACGACGGAGAGGGATGAATCGAATGCCTGCGAACGGCCGAGCCGAGCTCGGTGAGCTGGAGAGTGCCGTCATGGCGTGCCTCTGGGCAGCGCCGTCCGACGCGCCGGTCTCCGTGCGCGATGTACACGAATCGCTCCTCGCCGAGCGCGGATCCGCGTACACCACCATCATGACGGTGCTCGACCGCCTGACCAAGAAAGGGCTCGCGAGCCGGGTGCTCGACGGGCGCGCCTGGCGGTACGCCGCGACGTCCACCCGCGAAGAGCTCACCGCCCGCGCGTTGCACCAGACGCTGTCGCCGCTGGATGGCGGCGAGCGCCAGGCCACGTTCGCGCATTTCCTGGACGACGCCTCGGCCACCGACCTCACCGCGCTACGCGCCGCCCTGGCGGAGTTGGAAGCCAAGGAGGGCTGACTGCACCATCGAGCGGCTGGGTCCGAGCGCGAGCGGCGGCGGTATTTCGCCGCCGCTCGGGACGTATCGCCGCCGCTCGGTGCTAGTCGCTGAAGATATCGGCGGGGGCTGCGAAGGCCCTTACTTCTTCGCCGACCACCCGGTGCCGCCACAGGGTCAGGTGATCCGCGCCCTCCACCGGCACCAGCCGGGCACCAGGGACACGACGAGCGACCAGCTGGGCCTGCTCGAACGGTACGTCGGTGTCCGCGGTCCCATGGATGACCAACGTCGGCGCGCTGATCTGCTCGAACGGGTAGTCCGGGACGTCTTCGAAAAGTGCCATATCGACCTCGTAACCAGCTTGCCGCAGGTCGAACCGAGCCGAGGAGGAGATCACGGCACGGGTCGCATCGGTAGCAGGCGCCACCAAAAGGTAGGCGGCGATGACGCCGTCGTGCTGCGACATCTTCTCTCCGAACCACTTGCCGACCCGCTCGGTCGGCCGCAGCGCGGCGTACATCTCCCGCTCGGTGAAGGTCGCCACCAACGCTTCCAGCAGGACCAACCGGGCGCACCGAGCCGGATGCCGTAACGCGAACTGGATCCCGACCGGCCCGCCGCCGGACACGGCCACGATGATCGCCTCTGCGGCGCCGATCGCATCCAACACCTGCGCGTACAGATCGGCCTGCGCCTCCGGCGTCGGACCCGAGGTCAGCGGCGTGCGTAGGTAACCCGGCCTCGACACCGACACGACGCGGTAGGCCTGCAACTGCAACCCTGCAGCCATCACCCGTGCCTGGTCGTAACCGCCGGGCGTGCCATGCACAACGAGCACGACGGGTGTCTCCTCGGCGCGTACCCGGGTCTGTAGCGGACCGGAGTCACACACTTCGACAATCCCGCAGGCCAACTCCAACAGCTGCGAACCTGCTTCGAGTCGCCGACCGCTGGCCGCCCGCCAACGGCGCAGTCCCACCGTCGCACCAGCCGCTGCAGCAGAAACAACCCCGCCACTGGCCGCCGCAATGTAGTTGCGCCCGATCATCGTGCTCCCTCACCTCTTGCATCCACAGCATCCACCTGCATGTCGCTCACTTCCACACCGTCATCGCCGCCAATACCAACGGCGCCATGAGTGCGGCCACTCCTAGCGACCCGGCCAGACCGGCGAGCAGTGGCCGACCGTGAGCGGCGGTCAATTCTTGCAGGCGGATCTGTGCGAACTCTGCGTGCCCGAGCGTGCCACTGGGGTGTTCAGCACGCGCCAGCGCCACCAGGGCACGCGCGACCGGCACCCGGCCGACCTCGCGCGCAGCGGTGCGATCGGCCAGCAACTCGATCAGCAACGTCACGGTCTCCAGTGCGCGGTCACTGCGTAACCGGGAGGGCACGGCGGTGTGCCATACCGTGAAGAACTCCAACACAAGATCGTGGCGCTGTCGTAGATGCGTCACCTCGTGCGCGAGGACGGCCTGCAGCTCGTGCGGTGCGAGGGCGGCCACGGTGCCGCTGGTCAGCACCACCCGGTGCGAAAGCCCCGGCACGCAGTAGGCCGTCGCGGTGGGGTGATCGAGCACCCGCACGTCGCCGTCCAGTTGCCCGGCGTCGCCGAGCAGGTCGACCAGTTCGCGGTGCTCGCGCCGCACCCTGCGCAACCTGCGCCCCACGATGTGCGCCCGGGTGAGCAGCCGCACGATGAGCAGTCCCGAGATGAATGCGGCGAGTACCGCGAGCACGACGTGGTCAGCAGGTGACGGCAGACCCCTCGGCCTGCCGATGAAGGTCAGGATCGCCAGCGGAGCCAGCGCCAGGCAGGCGATCACCGCGCCGAGTGAGATGCACTGCCACAACCAGAGCGCCGGGCCGGGCACCGCGCGCAGTGCGACCCACCGCGGCAACAGCCGTGGCGCAGGCCAGGCAAAGGCGATCGCCAGCGCAATCAGGCCGAACAGGTACACACACACCATCCTCCCGCGCGCTCAGCCACCCGGTTTCCCGCCACTGGACCGGCGAGTCGTCAACCCG
>JALYUK010000331.1 GCA_030853805.1 Actinomycetota bacterium
GGAGATGATGCTGTCTACCTGGAGAAGGCCATCGTGGGCGCACGCCACGTCGAGGTCCAGGTCATCGCCGATCAGCACGGAAACGTGGGCCACGCCTTCGAGCGTGACTGCTCCGTCCAGCGGCGTCGCCAGAAACTGCTAGAAGAAGCCCCCGCGCCTGACCTGTCCACGGAACTGCGCACCGCGATGCTCGACGCGAGCATCGCGCTCACCCGGCAGGTCGGGTACGTCGGCGCTGGGACGCTGGAGTACCTCGTGGCTGGTGACGAGTTCTACTTCATTGAAATGAACACCCGGATCCAGGTCGAGCACCCGATTTCTGAGCAGATCACCGGGTTGGATCTGGTCGCTGAGCAGTTGCGGATCGCGGTCGGAGAACCGCTCTCGTTCGCCCCAGCGGACGTCGTTGTCACTGGAGTGTGCTTTGAGTTCCGGATCAATGCCGAGGACCCAGCCCAGGACTTTTTCCCCTCTCCAGGCACGCTGGAACGCTTCGACCTACCCGGCGGGCCAGGTGTCCGCGTCGAAACCGGATACGTCGCGGGCGGGATTGTGTCGCCGTACTACGACTCCCTGCTGGCCAAAGTCGTCGTGCAGGGCAAAGATCGTGCCGAAGCAATCGCGCGATCAATTCAGGCCCTGACCGAGCTTCGCATCGAAGGGGTCGCGCACACTCGTGACTTGCACCTACGGTTGCTCCGCGAGTCCGACGTCGCCAACGGACCAGTCACTACCGCTTGGCTTGAGACCTACCTAGCTCAAGCCTGACGTCACATCAGCACTATTTCACCCTGAAAAACAAGGAGCTCGCTTCATGTCGATAACCGCCCCATCCGCTCGTGTCCTCGGTGACGTGATCCCCGGTGGCCTGGTGCGTGACGCCGCCCTTGTGGTCGGCGGCGCCGGGTTGACCGGGATCGCAGCCCAGATCGCTGTACCGCTGCCGTTCACGCCGATTCCGCTGACCCTGCAAACCCTGGCCGTCCTTCTGGTCGGCGCCAGCCTGGGCACTGCACGCGGTTTTGGCTCGATGCTCTTGTACGTTGCTGCCGGTGTCGCTGGAGTGCCGTGGTTCACCGGCGGTGGGTCTGGTTTTGGTGGAGCCTCGTTCGGTTATGTGATCGGATTTTTAATCGCGGCGCTACTGGTCGGCCGGTTAGCAGAAGGAGGTGGCACACGTCGCCCCATCTACACCGCCGGAGTCATGGTCGTAGGCAACGTGGCAATCTACGCCATTGGGGTGCCGTGGCTGATGGCAACGGCGCATGTCGGGCTTGGAAAAGCAATGGCGCTAGGGGTGCTGCCCTTCCTGATCGGCGACCTCATCAAGATCGTGGCCGCAGCGGGGGCGCTCCCCAGCGCCTGGCGGTTGTCCGGCCCACGCTGACACCCAGCTGAAAACGGTCGGGTGGCTACCTCACAGGTGGCTGCCCGGTCTAGTTGAGTCGGTGTCTCATTCATATAACGGAATCGATGTCGAAGCCCGGCGTTCTCGCCGTCCCGTCCTGGCGGAAATCACACCAACACATACCACATAGCCCACCGCGCGGAGTCTCAGAGTTGGAGCGTGACCCGCGTTTCTGGACACGGCCCTGAGACCACCGTCAACTCCGGCACTGCACCCAGGGCCAGCCATCACGATACGCACACGTACATAGGGTGGGCGATTCCCTACCGGAGCTTAAGGTCGTTAATCCCGTAGCCTGCGTGAAGTCGTTTGAACGTGGAAGAGCGGACATCGAGTTCGCACCTAACGGATAGGAGAACAACATGGCCTTTCATACGTTCGAGTTGGGCGATTTCCCGTTACAGAAAGGTGGCGCGGTCCTGCCTGATGCGCGGCTAAGTTACCTGACCGTGGGGGAACTCAACCAAGCTAAAGACAATGTCGTGGTGTGCCCGACGTGGTTCACTGCCACTCCTGCTGACACACTCGCGTGGATGACCGGACCTGGTCGCGCGCTGGACCCTGCTCGCTGGTTTATCGTTGTACCCAGCCACTTTGGGGCAGGTAGCTCCTCATCCCCGAGCAATACCGCGCCACCATTCGACCGGGGACGCTTCCCGCGCGTGACGACCTACGACAACGTCATTGCCCAGCACCGGCTACTCACTGAAGAGTTTGGCATCAAGCGGATCCGTTTGATGACCAGCTGGTCTATGGGAGCCTGCCAAAGTTACGCCTGGGCGGCCCTTCACCCCGAGATGGTTCAGGCGCTAGCCCCGATCAACGGTTCTGCACGCACCGCCCACTACAACAAGGTCTTCCTGGCCGGGAACATCCGAGCGATCACCGCGGACGCCAACTGGAACGACGGCTTCTACTCCGACCGCCCGCCCATCAAGGGAATCCGAGCCATGGCCGCCCTGTACGCCGGTTGGGCTTTCTCTGAGCCGTTTTACCGCGAAGAAGGTTTCCGCGCCTTCGGGGCCTCCAACGTCGAAGAGTTCATCGACACCTTCTGGGACCAGTTCTACCAAAAGTGCGACGCGAATGACCTGCTCGCCCAGATGTGGACCTGGTGGCACAACGACGTGGGCGATCACCCCTCTTTCGACGGTGATTTCGACGCCGCACTTTCGGCGATCCAGGCACGCACCATCGTTCTGCAGGCAGACACCGACCAATATTTCCCACCCGTTGACAGCGAATACGCGGTAAGCCAGATACCCAACGCCGAACTGCGGGTCATCCCCACCACGTGGGGTCACATGGCACCGTTCAACCCCACCGACCAAACTGTCATCGACAACGCCCTGAACGAGCTACTTGAGAACTGATCCTCGCGCTTATTGTCGCTCGGCCGTTCAAGCGGCCCCCGAATATCGCTTGCGAAAAAACGCCACGAAGGGACGTCCTATGGCCCACCCATCTCGCTGTTTTCGGAGTGTGTACCCGAATTAGGGACCCTCGCAGCA
>JALYUK010000334.1 GCA_030853805.1 Actinomycetota bacterium
GCTACGACGCGGGAGCGTTGACGTTGACCATTCCGGTCGCGGAAAAAGCAAAGCCCCGCAAGATCCGTATCGGTGGCCAGGGCAACGACCGCACCACGATCAGCGCCTGACGGACTGATGGGGCATCATGATGGCAACCCCGCTGGCCACCGCCACCAAACCCGACCCCGCCACGGTCGACGAGGTCTTCCTGGAACTCATCCTGGGCGACCCGGACCTGCTGGAGGCGCAGTTCGCGGCCATCACCGCTGATGAGGGCACCGGGCAGCGACCACCCGAAGAGTCGCTGGTCGTGATGGATGTTCCCGGTCGGGGCGGGCCTGCAGTCCTACGGGGCAGCACCAGTGGGGTACGCCCGCCCGCCAGGGTCGGTGAGGCCACCCCCAGACGGCGTAACAGGCAACGGTCCCCGCCTCAAGCCTGACCCGCTCCGTTCCGTTCCGCTCCGAATCGTTGATGGAAGGCAGGTGATCGCATCGACGTAAGACGTATCCCATCCTTGAAAATCGGCGGGCGGCCCGCGCCTGTCAGCCCCACCCCTTCGTCGACCCCTCGCATGCACCACACGACGACAGAACACTGATTGGGGCACTCAGGCCGGGCCGTACCGGCGCCCTTTCCAGTGGCCTGTCCGCTCCCGACGTGGACAGGCCACTGGCGCTCCGTACGTAGATCTACCTAGCACCGACCCCGAATTTTGCCCGCATACTCACACCTAATGCATCCAGCCGGTTGCGTGGCTCGAATTCAGCGCCGTCGGCCGAGAGCCTCGCGTTTGACGAAGCCGAACGCGGCAGTAGCCAGGACCAGCACTACGCCGATGATCAGTAGCCAGAACAGGCCGTGGATGAGGGCACCGAGCAGGATGAAGACAATCCAGATGACCAACAAGAGTCCAAGAATTCCCAGCATGGGGTGTTCCTTTCCGTGAGTAACGCCGAGTCGTGTATGCGATCAGGACGCGATCCTAATGACTTCAAAGCAGAGCTGGTCAGAGGGCGCTGGACTGACCGGGGTTGATGGGCCGGCGGCGGGCAGGACCCGGGTGTACACGATCTCCCGCGCGATCTGAGCAGGTTGGCGATTGGTGTCCTGGAAGACGCGGCTCAAAACGCGGACGCTTCGCGGTCGACGATGTCGTCGGTGGCCCGGACGAAAGGAGCGCAGGCGTGCATCAGAACACCTGCGCCAGATCGTGAGCGCGGTGCCGCACTTCGTAGCGACTCCCGCACGTTTCCAATTCGCTGACAACACGACACAGCCATCAGTGCCTGCCAGGTACCGCACGAGAAATGGGCTGCTCGACAGCCGCTGCGAGCATGGTGCTGGCGTGACAAGCCGTCACGGCCCGGGACGCCTGGTGGTCAATTCGCAGCTGCGGCACGTAGCTTTTCAAATAATGGGCCGGCTGCTTCCTCCACGACAAACAACCGCTTCCTACCCACCCTCGGCGCCCGTAGCTCTTCATTGCCGCCGTCGTCGTCGAGGCTGGCGGGGAAAGCTCCCCGGACCGCCTGTTACCGCAGCTACCGCAGACCAGCTCGGGCACGACGCCGCCGACTGCTACGGCTACCACCTCACGGACGGTGGCGGAGTCTGGCCCGGAATCAGCCAGTACCTGCTGCCAAGCCAGCTGTGCTGGAGCTTTGGGCGTACGCACCGCGACTGCCCAACGCGTCATATAGGGCTCCGCGCGAGACCCCCAGATCACGAGCAATCTGAGCTTTCGGCACTTTCAACGCCACCGATTCCCTGGCCGCGGTGATCTGCTCCGCGTTCAGGACCGGAAGCCGGCCCTTGTACGTTTTCTTCCCGCGGGCGATCGCAATCCCTTGCCGTTGCCGCTCCCGAATCAACGACCGCTCCAGCTGGGCGACCGCACCCAGCATGTGCAACTGGAACATCGCGTACGGGTTGGCGTGATCCTTGGTAAAAGTGAGCCGCTCACCCACAAACTCCACGCTCACCCCCTTGTCGGTGCACTGACCCACCAGCTGCGCCAGGTCGATCACCGAACGAGCCAAACGGTCCATCGACGCCACACGCACTGTGTCCCCCTCCCGGACATAGGCCAGCATCTCCCCCAAAGCGACCCGATCTTCCCGGCTGCCACCACTGAGGTAATCAGTGAACGTGCGATCCACAACGCCCACAGCCGCCACCTGGCGGTCGGTGTGCTGATCGGCCGAGGACACCCGCACATACGCAACTGTGTGAAATCTCATATCCTGGACATTACCAACAGATCAGCACTAATGACCGTCGATTTCCAGCAGAACGACACATTTACGACTCATCGCTACTGTCTCTCTGGGGTATACCTCAGACGTAGGGACTGTCCGGGAAACGGTGTAACCGGCCTGTCACGCCGATGAAGGTCGGTGGAAAGGGTCGTGATGACCGAGAAACTGACGGGCATGAGCTCGCTGAATAACACTGTGAAGAAATCGCAGTCCAGCCCGGAGGCTGAGCGTGCTGCGGTGCGCCAGCTGGTCCAGGCCGCGCG
>JALYUK010000342.1 GCA_030853805.1 Actinomycetota bacterium
GCATGTACGCGCACATCGCTAGATTGGACTCCATTCGCGGTCGCGCCGTCGTGCTGTGCCAGCTGGCTGCTCGAGAATGACTCGTTGACACATCCCGAGCCGTGAATTGTGGCCGGAACAAACCGCCGACCACCTATCCGATGAATTGGTGTGGGGAGGTATTAACGGCTTGACGGGGCGATACGCTGTCACCATGACCGACTACAGCGCCCTGCCCGTATGCGAATTTGCTTTCCCCGGTCCTCTCCGGGACCAACTGGTGGCCGCCGTTCTGGACGGTTCCAAGACCACTACGACAGCAATGCTCATTGGGTACGAGATTGATCAGGAAGATTTGCCCGTGACCGGTTTACAGGAAGTGGTCATCGACTCCGCCGAATCGCCAGTGGCCGTAATTGAGATGACGGAAGTACGCCAGGCCCGGCTGGCCGAGGTGGATCTGCAGCACGCCATCGACGAGGGTGAGGGCTTCACTACCGTCGACCAGTGGCGCACGGGCCACGAGGAGTTCTGGCATTCGCAGGACCTGCGAGATGAAATGAACGACCCCCACTTCACGGTCAATGACGACACAGTGCTGGTGCTCCAGCGATTCAGGCTCGTTGCACGCTTGCCCTAGTGACTCAACCCCCGTCCCCCATCGCGACACCGCCGACCACACTCCCCGCCCGCAAAAACTAGCCCATCAACAACCTGAATCGCTCATAGGCCTGTGGATCGGCGGCTAGCCCAATCAACGCGGTCTGATTTCGGAACGAGGCTAGTTGGAGCTGCTGTTGAAGGTCATCCGCTGAAGTGACTCTCGCTAGGATCAATGATTCGCACAGAGAGGTCAGAGGTTCACCGATGGCGCGCCGGAAGTTGAAGCCGAGTAGTTGCAGCACATTCGCCGTCTCGACGGAGAGCAACGACTTCATGAGCTCCAGCTGTTTCAGCGACTCCTGCTTCTGGGCATCAGCGGCGGCGCCCGCTCCCTCGTTTGCGTCAGAATCAGATTCCTCTGCCGAAGCTCCTACCAGTTGTTCAAGGAGCGGAATCAAAGTGTCCGCAATGTACCTGATGTCACCTGGTGCCAGTTGCTGGGACACAAGTTCCCACTGATACGCCTGAGCAATCTGAACAAGCTCCCGCTTGTCCTCTTGCAGATCATTAATGATCTCCTCAAGGCTGGCGATCGTGTCTTCCTGACGTCCAGACGCACGCATCGTTCGGATCTTGTCCATGATCATGGCTGAGCCGTTTCGTGCCATGCTCGCGGTCAGCTGCGTACCAAGTTGCAGCACTTCTGGTGGCAGTTCCATAGTCAAGGTGGTCCTCCGAGTTAGCGTAGGTAGTACGTGAAAGTCTAGCGAGGCGGGCGCAAGAACCATGGAATGGCATCGTTTACCACGAGGGTGAGGAGCATGCAGTGAGGGTACGGATGCCGGTCCCCTTTGAAGAAAACTTCATCAGTTCCATATCGAGGACACCGGAGTTCGAATGTCGGTCCTCCACCGAACATATCCGCTCCTGAAGTGCAGAATTGCGATTGCTGACCACCGACCGTCCCGTAAGGGGTGTCCGGTGAACTGTCCGGTGATGGGGCCTTATATGACACACTGGATCGCTTGTCTAAGATCATCGTGCCCGCGTATCCACCAAGAGCAGGACCTTACCGCACGGCGTGATGCCCTGGTTCCCGCACGAGCCGTTGCCCGTAGGTGCGGCCCGGACAGGGCCGCCGCCGGTACTGGTTGTGTAAGGTGCGCGTGTGCTGATAAGCCTGCAGCGCCATCAACACATCTGTGGCGACCAGCCGGTCTGGCCGAGCCGATTGACCGTTCTCGAACGTCTGAGTCTGCGTTTCGACGCCGAATCGAAGCCGGTAGTCTAGGGTGCGGGATTGGTCCACAAGCCTTGCTTCGAGCCCTCCCGTCTCGCGCATCTGCCGGAAACCCGGAAGTGACATGGCGCCGCTTCATTCAGATCGCGTCAGACTGCCCGCCATCAATGTCACGGATGATGAGCCGAAGGGTCTTGACCAACGTTGCGGCTGGCTCGGCACCACGGTTGACGCGTGGGGGGAGGTGTGTTGTTTGTTGAGGCAAGAAACCGGTAGCACCCCACGCTTCGTATCTATTTTACCAGCCGGTCGGGTGCGATGAGTCG
>JALYUK010000362.1 GCA_030853805.1 Actinomycetota bacterium
CTCTGCAGGGCGCGCCCGTTCACCCAACTGTGCAACTGGTCTCGCTCAGCTCTGCGCGGGCTCCGCCGGCTTGGCATCCACGCCGGCCTCTTTGCGCTGCTCGGGCGTGATGGGTGCGGGCGCGGCCGTCAACGGGTCATATCCGCCGCCGGACTTGGGGAAGGCAATGACCTCCCGGATCGACTCGGTGCCCGCAAGCAACGCGCAGATCCGGTCCCAGCCGAAGGCGATCCCGCCGTGCGGGGGCGCGCCGAAGGCGAAGGCGTCGAGCAGGAAACCGAACTTCTCCTGCGCGTCCTGCTCAGACAGACCCATGATTGCAAAGACGCGTTCCTGGATGTCACGGCGGTGGATACGGATCGACCCGCCACCGATTTCGTTGCCGTTGCAGACCATGTCGTAGGCGTACGCCAACGCACTGCCCGGGTCGGTGTCGAAGGTGTCTTCGAATTCCTTCTTCGGGCCGGTGAACGCGTGGTGCACCGCAGTCCAGGCGCCGGAGCCGACTGCGACGTCGCCGGAAGCGACCGCGTCAGAGGCCGGCTCGAACATCGGCGCGTCGAGCACCCAGAGGAAGGACCACGCCGACTCGTCAATGAGCCCGCAGCGCTTGCCGATCTCCAGGCGGGCAGCACCGAGCAGGGCGCGCTCGCTCTTGCCCGGACCCGCCGCAAAGAAGATGCAGTCACCCGCTTTGGCGCCGACGTGTGCGGGCAGGGCTGCGGTCTCGGCCGCACTCAGATTCTTGGCAACCGGACCGGTGAGCGTGCCGTCCTCTTGCACCAGCACGTAGGCCAGGCCTCGGGCGCCGCGCTGCTTGGCCCAGTCCTGCCAGGCGTCCAGCGTGCGACGCGGCTGCGCGGCACCGCCGGGCATCACCACAGCGCCGACGTACGGCGCCTGGAACACCCGGAAACCGGTCTCGGAGAACAGTTGCGTGCACTCGACCAGTTCACTTTCGAACCGCAGGTCCGGCTTGTCCGAGCCGTATCGGTCCATTGCATCGGCGTACGTGAGCTGCGGGAACGGCGTCGTCAGTTCGACCCCCTTGACGGCCCACACCGCGGTGGCGATGGCCTCCCCCAGTTCGATGATGTCGTCCTGTTCGACGAAGCTCATCTCGATGTCCAGCTGGGTGAACTCCGGCTGGCGGTCAGCCCGAAAGTCCTCGTCGCGGTAGCAGCGGGCGAGCTGGTAGTAACGCTCCATGCCGGCCACCATCAGCAGCTGCTTGAACAGCTGCGGGCTCTGCGGCAGGGCATACCAGCTGCCCGGCGCAAGCCGGGCGGGCACGACGAAGTCACGGGCGCCCTCGGGGGTGGAGCGGGTCAGGGTCGGCGTCTCGATCTCGACGAAGTCCCGTTCGGCCAGGACAGCGCGGGCGGCCTGGTTGACCTTGCTGCGAAGGCGGATTGCGCCACCGGCCTCGGGACGACGTAGGTCGAGGTAGCGGTACTTCAGCCGGGTCTCCTCACCGACAGTTACCCGCCCGTCCAGCTGGAACGGCAGCGTCGCGGAGGCGCTCAGCACCTCGATCTGCTCGGCGACGACCTCGATCTCACCGGTCGGCAACTCAGTGTTGAAGTTGCCGTCCGGGCGCACTCGGACCCGACCGGTGATTCGGACGCAGTATTCGTTGCGCAGGTCGTGCGCGCCGCCCTGCTCCAGCACCTCGTCGCGGACGACGACCTGGGCGATGCCGCTGGCATCACGCAGATCCAGGAACGCGACCCCACCGTGATCACGCCGACGGGCCACCCAGCCGGCGAGCGTGACGGTCTGGTCGGTATGACCGGCGCGTAGTGTGCCGGCCTCCTGGGTGCGGAGCACAGGGAGATTCCTTTTCAGTAGGGAAACGATCGAGAGTGGCCGTGCCCGAGAGGTAGGCCTGCTGCCATCGTACGGATGCCAGGCGCGCACGGCACGTCAGTATTGCGGCGCCTGCGACTGGCTCATTCCTCGTCGAGATAGAGCCACCGACCACCGCGGCGCTCGAAGATGCTCCTCTCATGCATCGACCCGCCCTCGTAGGAGGCAACGAAAGAGACAATTCCCCGCTGATCGCCGGGCCCGCCACCGTCAACCTCGAGGATGCGCAGCCCTGTCCACTTCATCCCCTGGTCCAGGGTGACCTGTTGGGGACGGGTGCGCGGATGCCACGTCCGCCAGAGATGCTCGGCATTCCCGTAGAAATTCGCCGTGTACCGCGAGCGCATCAGTTGCTCGGCGGTGTCGGCCAGGGCTGTGGCGCCCAGGAGCGGCCCGCAGCAGTCGTCGAAGGAACTTCGGGAGCCACAGGGGCAGGGGTCCGGCATGGACCCAGCATGGCAAACCCGCGCTGGCAGACCGACCACGGTGGTGTCTGTGTGACCGGCATGCGGCACCGTCGACATGCATCCCCCGCCCGCCATTAACCTGAGGTTGTGTCCAAGGTTCTGAACTCACTGCCCGTCGGCGAGCGCGTCGGCATCGCCTTCTCCGGAGGTCTCGACACTTCGTGTGCCGTCGCCTGGATGCGTGAGGGCGGCGCGGTGCCGTGTACCTACACCGCCGACCTGGGCCAGTACGACGAATCGGACATCGCGTCGGTCCCGGGCAGAGCCGGGCAGTACGGCGCCGAGCTGGCACGGCTGGTGGACTGCCGCGAACCGCTGGTCGAAGAAGGCCTTGCCGCGATCGCCTCGGGCGCCTTCCACATTCGCTCCGGGGCCCGCACCTACTTCAACACGACCCCACTGGGTCGGGCAGTCACCGGCACGCTGCTGGTGCGCGCGATGGCCGATGACGGGGTGTCCATCTGGGGCGACGGATCGACGTACAAGGGCAACGACATCGAGCGTTTCTACCGCTACGGGCTGTTGGCCAACCCGGGCCTGCGGATCTACAAACCGTGGCTGGACGCAGACTTCGTCGCCGAACTCGGCGGTCGGCAGGGCATGTCGGACTGGCTGACCGAGCGCGATCTGCCCTACCGCGACAGCGCAGAGAAGGCCTACTCCACCGACGCCAACATCCTGGGCGCGACGCACGAGGCCAAGCGGTTGGAGCACCTGGACACCAGCCTGGAGATCGTCGAGCCGATCATGGGCGTCGCGTTCTGGGACGACGCGGTCGCGATCGCGACCGAGGACGTCACCATTGCCTTCGAGCAGGGCCGACCGACCTCGATCAACGGCCGGTCCTTCGACGATGTGGTGGCGCTGATGCTGGAAGTCAACGCCATCGGTGGACGGCACGGCTTGGGGATGTCCGACCAGATCGAGAACCGCATCATCGAGGCCAAGTCCCGTGGCATCTACGAAGCGCCCGGAATGGCGTTGCTCTTCATCGCCTACGAGCGCCTGGTCGCTGCGATCCACAACGAAGACACCCTGGCGTCCTACCACAACGACGGTCGACGCCTGGGTCGGCTGCTCTATGAAGGACGCTGGTTCGATCCGCAGGCGCTGATGATCCGCGAAGGGCTGTTGCGCTGGGTTGCCTCAGCCGTGACCGGCACCGTCACTCTGCGGCTGCGACGCGGCGAGGACTACTCGATCCTGGACACGTCCGGTCCCGCGTTCTCCTACCACCCGGACAAACTGTCGATGGAGCGCACTGCCGACGCGGCTTTCGGACCGGTGGACCGCATCGGTCAACTGACGATGCGCAACCTCGACATCGCCGATACCAGGGCGAAGTTGGAGCTGTACGCCGCTCAGGGGCAGTTGGGCACCAAGACGCACCTCATCGGCGAGCTCGAGCCCGGCGGCGCGGCGCAGATCTCGGCCAATCCCAGCGCGGATGACGACGACGACGCGCTGGACCGCGCGGCGATGGAGTTCGGGACCGACTGACGGACCGCGTGGCGCGGCCCGACCGCCCGCCGAGCGGCGGCATCCGGCCTCGAGCGGCGGTCAAATAAGGCCGCCACTCATTGGTGATGTCCGCCGCTCGGCGATCGGGGTGGGTGGGGTGCCGAAGTTCGGACGTAGGCAGCCAGTCGGTCCAGCGCCTCGTCCAGAGCCGTGGTTGCTCCGCAGAACGAGAGCCGCATGAAGTGGTGTCCGTCGACGGGGTCGAAGTCGATACCCGGCGCGAGGGCCACCCCGGTCGCATTCAGCGTGTCATGGCACCAGCGCAGCGAGTCGTCGGTGAGGTGGCTGATGTCGCAGTACGCGTAGAACGCACCGTCCGGCGGAGCGAACGAGGTGATACCCAGCTCCGGAAGTCGGCGCAGCAGCACCTCACGATTTCGGGCATACCGCTGCACGTGTGCGGAGAGTTCGACATGCGCCTGCGGTGAGAAGGCCGCGACCCCGCCGACCTGTGAGACCGCCGGTGCGCAGATCGACAGGTTGCCCTGCAGCAGATCCATCGACTGTCGTAGCGCGGGCGGCAGCAGCGACCAGCCGAGACGCCAACCGGTCATCGAATGGAATTTGCTCACCGAGCCCATCACGGCACTTTCACGGGAGGACTCCCACGCGGTGACGCACTCGCGGCCGTAGGAAATTCCGTGGTAGATCTCATCGGAGATCAACAGCACGTCGTTCTCCTGGCACCAGTGGGCGATCCGGGCAAGTTCACCGGGGTCGATGATCGTGCCGGTCGGGTTCGCCGGGCTGGCGATGATCAGCCCGTCGGGTCGTTCCGGGAGCGCCTCGAGCATGGCAACCGTCGGCTGGAAGCGGGACTCGGGTCCGCACAACAGGTCCATGGGCACGCAGCCGAGGGCATGCACGGTGTTGCGGTACGCCGGGTAGCCAGGCCGGGTCATCGCGATCCGGGCGCCCGGCTGGAACGCTGCGAGCAGCAGCGTGCTGAACCCGCCCGATGATCCGTTCGTGACGAGCACGTCGTCGGCGGATACATCGAGGCCGTAGGAACTGCCGTAGTGCCCGGCGATTGCCTCGCGCAGAGCTGGGATGCCGTCGGACTCCGTGTAGCCCAGTACCTGGGTGTCGATCGCCTCGTGCACCACGTCCAGCACCGCGCGTGGGGCCGACGTCGAGGGCTGGCCGACACACAACATGATCGCGTCACCATGGGTGCGCTGCCGCGCGATGGACGCACGCACCAACTCCATCACCTGGAACGGCGGGACGACACCGCGCGCGGCAAGCTCTCGACTCATCGGTATGAGGGGTGGAAGGGCCAGGGGGCATCAGCCGGGCGCAACGGTGCCCAGTCCTGCTGGCGGGCAACATGGCCGGCCAGCACGGCGGCAGCCCCTGGGCCGTTGTGCATCCGACCGGCCAGAACCGCCGAGACCGCGTCGTCCAGATCGACCCAGCTGAGGGTCATTGCAGCTTCTTCACCTTCGCGGTCGAAGCCGGTCTCCGCCGCTACGAACACGTCGCGGGCCAGGAAGACCCTGATGTTCTCCGACATCGCACCGGGCGAGGTGAACAGGTCGATCAGCACATCCCAGCGGCGCGCATCCAGCTCGACCTCCTCGCGCAGCTCGCGGGCGGCGGCGTCACGCGGATCTTCGCCCGGTTTGTCCAGCAGACCTGCCGGTATCTCCCAGCAGTAGGTACCCACCGGGTGCCGGTACTGCTGCATCATGGCGACCTGTTCGCTGCCCGGCTCGCCCCGTAGCGCCAACACGGCCACGGCACCGGTATGGCGGATGTAGTCGCGAGTGACCTCTCCGGCACCGTCCAGGTCGACCACATCGGTGCACACGTCCCACACCCGTCCGTGGAACGACGTCTGAGATGACACCACCCGATGCGGGGCGAAGCGATCTTCGATATTCACGACAGTTCGATCCTCACGACGCCGTGGTGGGTTCGCTGACCCGCTGGGCGGGCACATCGACCAGCTGCCCGGCGCGCTGCTCGTCCAGAGCAGCCCCGATGAGACCGGCGAACAGCGGGTGCGCACGGTGCGGACGGGACAGAAATTCCGGGTGCGCCTGCGTCGATACGTAGTAGGGGTGTATCTCGCGCGGCAGTTCCACGAACTCCACCAGTTCTCCGTCCGGTGAGGTTCCACTGAAACGTAGACCGGCCTCGGTCAACTGGTCGCGGTAGGCGTTGTTGACCTCGTAACGGTGTCGGTGCCGTTCGGACACCTCGGTCCTGCCGAACGTTTCTGCAACGACCGAGCCTTCGGCGAGGACGGCCGGGTAGGCACCCAGTCGCATTGTCCCGCCGAGGTCGCCGGCCCCCTCGACGAAGGCTTTCTGCTCTTCCATCGTCGCGATGACCGGAGCCGGTGAGCCGGGATCGAACTCGGAAGAGGACGCATGCTCGATACCCGCGACGTTCCGGGCGTATTCGATCACCATGCACTGCAACCCCAGGCAGATCCCGAGTGTCGGCACCAGGTGTTCGCGGGCCCAGCGCAAGGCGCCGAGCTTGCCTTCGATACCGCGGATTCCAAATCCTCCAGGCACCAGCACAGCATCGACACCGCCGAGCGCCTTCTGCGCACCTGCGGGGGTGCTGCAGTCATCGCTGGCGACCCATCGGATGACGACTTTCGCATCGTGGCGGAAACCGCCGGCCCGGAGCGCCTCGGTCACGGACAGGTAAGCGTCGGGCAGGTCGACGTATTTGCCGACCAGGGCGACCTGAACCGAGTGCTGAGGGTGATGCACGCGCTGCAGCAGCTCGTCCCAGTCGTGCCAGTCCACATCACGGAAGGACAACCCGAGCCGTCTGACGACGTAGGCGTCCAGGCCCTGGGTGTGCAACACCTTCGGGATGTCGTAGATGCTGGGCGCGTCGATACAGGCCGCGCATCCGTCGGCGTCGACGTCGCACATGCGCGAAATCTTGGCCTTGATGGCGTCCGGGATCTCCCGGTCAGCCCGCAGCACGAGCCCGTCGGGTTGAATGCCGACCTGACGCAGGGCGGCAACCGAGTGCTGGGTGGGCTTGGTCTTCAGCTCGCCGCTCGGCGCGAGGTAGGGCACGAGCGAGACGTGCAGGAAGAAGACGTTCTCCCGACCGACGTCCTGGCGCACCTGACGGGCCGCCTCCAGGAACGGCAGCGACTCGATGTCTCCGACGGTGCCGCCGATCTCGGTGATGATCAGGTCGACGTCCTCACCGGCCTGCGCGCGCATCTGCGTCTTGATCTCGTCGGTCACATGCGGGATCACCTGCACGGTGTCGCCGAGGTACTCCCCCCGCCGCTCACGGGCCAGCACCCGGCTGTAGACCTTTCCGGTCGTGACATTGGCGTCGCCAGCGAGGTTGACGTCCAGGAAACGCTCGTAGTGACCGACATCCAGGTCGGTCTCGGCGCCGTCCTCGGTGACGAACACCTCACCGTGCTGAAACGGATTCATCGTGCCCGGATCCACGTTGAGGTAGGGATCCAGCTTTTGCATCGTGACCCGCAGGCCGCGCGCACGCAGCAGGTGTCCGAGGCTGGAGGCGGTCAGGCCCTTGCCGAGTGAGGAGGCGACGCCCCCGGTTACGAAGATCTGTTTCGTCATCTGCACCACGGGCTGTCAGCCTACGTCATCCGCGGTTGTGTGTGTCCCGTCATCGGCCGTCGGCACGGACCATTCCTCGCAGACGGGGCTCCCAGCGGCCCGCGTAGCCCCCTCCAACAGTTCGCGTGCGTGGCGCTGGGCGACCTGGCTGTCCCCGGTACCGCCCAACATCCTCGCCAGTTCCGCCAACCGGTCAGCACCATCGACCGCGAGTACGTCGCTGCGCGTGATGTGCCCGTCGCTCTGCTTGTGCACGACCAGGTGACGGTCGGCATACGCGGCTACCTGCGCGAGGTGGGTTACGACGATGACCTGTGCGTGCTCGGCAAGTCGTTGCAGGCGCGCGCCCACGTCCAATGCCGCCGCGCCGCCGACCCCGGCATCGACCTCGTCGAACACGAATGTCGGGACCCCGCCGGATCCGGTGGCGACTTCCAGGGCGAGCATGACCCGGGACAGCTCTCCCCCGGATGCTGCCTTCGCCAGATTTCGCGGCGTCGCTCCGGCGTTGGCGGCCAGCAGGATCTCGATGCGATCGACCCCGTGTGCCGTGTATTCCTGCGGCGTCGACGTGACCTGGACGTGTACCCGTGCCGAACCCATCGCGAGGTGTGCCAGCTCCTCTTCGACCAGCCTTTCCATGCTCTGCCCCGCTGCCGTGCGCGCCTGGGTGAGGGCCGTCGCAGCACTGGACAGCTGCGGAGTCAGTTGCTCGAGCAGTTCCTGCAGCTGTTCGATGCGATCGTCTCCCGCAGCCAGTCCCTGCACCCGACTCGCAGCGTCACGGGACCACTCCAGCACATCCACGACCGTCGATCCGTATTTGCGGGTCAATGAGCCCAGAGCCGCCCGACGCTGCTGGACCGCCTCCAACCGTCCCGGCTCGAGATCGAGGTCGGATACGTAGCCGCCCAGGTCGGCCCCCAACTCCCCGGCCAGTACGCGGATCTCGCGCAACCGGTCGGTCAACCCGCCGAGCTGCCCGTCGTGCTCTCGCAAGGCCGCGAGGCCCGGTCCGACACCCGAGATGAGATCGACGACGTAGGGCATAATTTCCAGCGCATCGTCATCGCCGACCAGCGCGTCCCGGGCACGGGTGGCAGCTTCCCGCAATGCGTCGACGTGCAGCATTCGTTCGCTCTCGGCGGCCAGTTGCTCATCTTCACCGGGTTGCGGGTCGATCACCGCGATCTCCTCCAGCCCCAGCGTCAACAACTGCAGTCGGTTGGCTCGCTCACGCGATTCCTGCCGCAGCGTGGTCAGCTCGTCGCGAGCTGCGGTCCATCGCTGGAACAGATCCTGGTACGCCGCCCGCTGGGCAGCAAGCCCCTCGCCGCCGAACTCATCCAGCATCACCCGATGCTGGTCGGGACGTTGCAGTCGCCACTGATCGGACTGGCCGTGCACGGCGACCAGGTGCTCGCCGATCTCGGCGAGCACCCCGATCGGAACCGACCGACCTCCTACATGTGCCCGCGAGCGCCCGTTCGCGGACACACTCCGGGTCAGCACCAGACCGTCGTTGACAGCGTCGGTGAGATCAGCTCCCGCGTCGACGGCGCGGCGTAACGCATCGGAGTCTGCGCCGACGTGCACGATGCCCTCGACGATGGCCTGGGACG
>JALYUK010000371.1 GCA_030853805.1 Actinomycetota bacterium
ATTCCCACCACGCCCGCACAAGCCAGGTGACCTGACATGCGGTGGATCCGCGGGTTCGTCACATTCTGGTGGGACTTCATCATCGGCGACGACTGGCTCGTTGCTCTCGCCGTCATCGCCGGGCTCGGCGCGACATACGCGATCGCCCACTCCAGCGCCGCACCGATCTGGTGGCTGCTGCCCGTGGCCGTCATCCTCGTACTGCCCCTCAGCATCGTGCGACTCACACGACGATCTCGGCGGCCCTGACCCAAACATCTCCCGCAAAAATTGCCCAACTTCAACAGGCGCAAGATCTATGCAACGCCGCTCAAACCCACACCGTCGCTAGCTTCGTGCGTCTCGTAAAGCGAACCATCACCGGCGACTGATGAAGGTGACCTGGGTTCCGCGTCCAGATCGTCGGGGCCGTCCCACGTGGGTGTTCTATACGGAACACGGTCGCAGTGACCGCGTCCGCAAGCGGATCCCGTTGCCGCACGCTGCTGGTCGGTCTGCGTGGCCGTTGCGGTGCGCACGTCTGTGGGTCGCGCCCTACCTGCTCAGGGTCGACGTGCGCGCCTGGTTCGTCTGTACGCGGGCGGGTCGTTGAAGGTTAGGGCTGCAGGTTTTCTAGGTCTGCCAGTAGGCCTGGGTGTGTCGGGTTCCAGCTCAGCGCTTCGCGGGTGTGGGCGCTGGAGGCGGGTTGGTCCATCGCGAAAATCGCTCTGAATGGTCCGAACGTCTCTTCCGGTACGGATTGCACGGGCAGACCCAGCCGGCGACCGATGACTGTTGCGATGTCGTGTACTGCGTCGCCTTCGTCAGCTACCGCCTGCCAGGCGGTTCCAGCTGGGGCGGATTCCAACGCGAGACGGAACAGGACTGCTGCATCCGCGGCGTGGACCGCGGGCCAGCGTTGGGTGCCGTCGCCGGGGTAGCCCGCGACCCCGGAGCGGCGCGCTGCTTGCGTCAGCAGACCGGCGAATCCGCCCTGACCCTTGTTGTGGACCGTACGAGGCATGCGCACAGCCGTCGCGCGCACACCGCGTGAGGCCAACTCCAGCAAAGCGATCAGGGACAGGCCCCGCTGGCCGACCGGCCCGTCGGTCGGTACCTGATCGGCCTCGGTGGAGGCCCGGCCCGGAACCCATGGCGTGCCGGAGACCGCGACGATCGGCTTGTCGGTCCCGATGAGTTTCTGTCCGAGCGCGGTCATAGCTGCGCTCTCCTGGTCGATGGAAGCCGCCAGGGCTTCGGCGGTGTCGTAGTCGCGCCCGAACGCCAAACTGATCACCCCATCGGCCTGGCCCGCGCCGGCACGCAGGATGTCCAGGTCGCTCAACCCTCCCAGTAGCGGCTGCGCGCCCGCGTCCTTCAAGGACTGCGCAGAACTCGCCGAGCGGGCCAGCGCGAGAACCGTGTGGCCGTGCCCAAGGAGTTCGGCAACGACCGCGGTGCCGATCGTGCCCGTACCGCCGGTGACAAAAACGTGCATGGAATGCTCCTCATACGGTGATGGGATGACTGTCCCAACACCGTACATCACGATGAGACTCATATCCCATCACCTATGATGTGTGCATGGCTCGATGGGAACCGGGAGCGACCGAGCGGCTCGTGGTCGCGGCCGTGGACCTGTTCACCGAGCAGGGGTACGACGCGACTACCGTCGCGCAGATCGCGCAGCGGGCCGGTGTCACCAAGAGCACCTTCTTTCGACACTTCTCCGACAAACGCGAACTCCTGGTCGCTGGCCAGGAAACCCTGAGCACGTTGCTGGCCGACGGGATCACCGAGGCGCCTGATGGCGCGAGCCCACTGCAGGCTGTTGCCAACGGGCTGCAACGCGCATCGGCAGCGATGGGTCCCACCAACCGTGAGCTGGGTCCCCGCCTGAAAGCAGCCGTCGCTGCCAGCACCGAACTTCAAGAGCGTGACGCGCTCAAGAGCGTCGGTCTCGCTGCCGCGATGACCACCGCCCTCCTCGCCCGCGGCGTGCCCGACCCTTTGGCGCATCTTGCCGCCGAGATGGGTCTACTCGCATTCAAGCGTGGCTACGCGGCATGGTCCGAGGCCAACACCGACACCAACAGCGAACTCGCACCGCACACCCTGGCCGCCCTGACCGACCTGCAGGTAGCGAGCACCACACTGACCTGAGCGAACTGGTGCGGCCACGGCCGCAGGTTCGACCTGGGCACGCCCGACAACTCGCGTACGACCACGCGATGTTCGCGAACACGCATCGCCGCCAGGAAATGAGGGGCGACAGGTCGGGTGTTAGTGACCGCTCAGCGCGAAATCTACCGCTGCGTCGCAGTGCAGCTTCGCAGTGTTGAACATCGGGAAGTCTGGTATATCCGACTGGTTGATCAGGAGGAAAATTTCGGTGCACCCCAGAATAAGACCTTCAGCTGAGTCTTCTCGGCGCATCCTGTCGGCAATTTGGATGTACCGGTCTTTAGATCGCTTCGTCAGAACACCTTTCACCAACTCGTCGAAGATAATACGGTCAATATCTTCTTGCTCTTCATCAGTAGGGGTGATGGTCTCAATATCGAAGGCGCTGCGGTAGCGGTCTTTGAGGTAGGCCATCTGCATCACGGGACGAGTACCAAACAGGGCCACTCTTTTCAGCCCAGCATCCACTATCGCGTGCCCTGTCGGGTCCGCAATGTGGATCATCGGGATCGCGACCTCACCCATCACGTCTTCCAGCGGCTTGTGAAGCGTGTTGGACACGCACAACACGA
>JALYUK010000383.1 GCA_030853805.1 Actinomycetota bacterium
GGTGTGAGGACGCCCCCGTTGATGCCTTCCGGGAGGGGGCACTGCTCGCGTTGGGTAGCCAGCGCAAGTGCGGCCTCCGCGAGCATCACGCAGGTCGCGGCGTAACCGGGGTCGCCCTGGGCGGCGACGACACTGCGGTACTGCGAGCCGTCGGTGGTCGTGGTCCGGGCGTCGACTTTGAAGAATCCTTTGGCGCGTGCCTGCGCGCTGGGTCCCTCGCCGGCTTTGGGGAGCACCTTGTTCACCAGGGGTCGTAGCAGCGGGATGCTGAGCGCGCCGAAACCGGCAGCGAGTCCACCGGAGAGCCCGTAGGCCGTCGCCCGCCCGCTCAACCCGTCGCCGGCGCGCTGCACCTCCCGGTAACGAAACGTCGGCCCGTAGTCGTGGCCGCGCAGAGCGTTACTCCGACGCACGATGCGGGTGTTGTAGCTCGCCATCACGAACGGCCCGGTCCAGGACTTCACCTCCGGTGAATAGTGCACCGACATACTGTCGCGCCACTCGCCCTTCGGCTCAGCAGAGCGGTCGGGTGACAACGCGAACTTGTCCAGGGCGATCATGCGCTTGGCCTTGTCGGTGCGGATCTGATCGATTTGTCCTTTCATCGAATCCAGCGTGCCGCCGCTGGCCCCGCCCTTCATCGTGACGAACAACGTGGTGTCGGTCGGTGTGCCGGCCCCGTCAGCAGCTACCTGCTCGGCGAGGTTCAATACCGCCAGATCGGAGGGGACCGAGTCGAAACCGCACGAGTGCACGATGCGGGCGCCGGAGGCCGATGCGGTGTTGTGGAAGAGATCGATGGATTCGCGGACGAACAGCACCTCACCGGTCAGGTCCACGTAGTCGGTGCCCGCTTCAGCGCATGCCTGCACGAGCGGCATGCCGTATTTGGCGTAGGGGCCCACGGTGGTGATCACGACCCGTGCCCGATCAGCGAGGGCCGCCAACGAGGCAGGGTCGCTGGAATCGGCGGCGATCAGTTCCCAGTCCGAGGCTGAGGGGCCAAGAGATGTCCGCACGTCGCGCACCTTGGCTGCGTTGCGGCCGGCCAGCCCGATACGCAGCCCTGCCGGTGCGTGCGCGGCGAGATGCTCGGCGGTGAGCTTGCCGACGAAGCCGGTGGCTCCGAAGAGGACGATGTCGAGGTCGCGCTGATCGCGGGGGGTTGCCATGGTTCGACATTATCGGCCCGGTCGGACAGGGCGGGACGCAACAACAGGACACGGGCGATGATTGCCTTCGAGGTGTCGTCGATGACGATGGTGGGAGTGCGAGAGGGTTCACTCACGGCGGCTCTTCGACGGGAGAATGCAACGTCGGGGACTACACCCGGATCAAACACGCGATGATCGATCCGAACCGCTGATAGGCGCCATGCACGAACCGAGCAGAGAGAAGTGGAAATGACCGAGTTGGTCGAAAAGGTCAAGAAGCAGTTGTTCATCGGTGGGCAGTGGCGCGACGGTGAAGGTGGCAAAACCTTTACTGTCGACAACCCGGCGAGTGGCGAGGTGCTCGCCACCGTGGCCGATGCCTCAGTCGCCGATGGGGGCGCTGCACTCGCAGCAGCCTCTGCTGCACAACGCGATTGGGCCCGCACGCCGCCGCGCGATCGTGGCGAGATCCTGCGCAGCGCATTCGAGTTGATCACTGCACGGGCTGATTACTTCGCCGAGCTGATGACCCTTGAGATGGGCAAGCCGGTGGCTGAGTCGAAGGGCGAGGTCGCCTACGCCGCTGAGTTCTTCCGCTGGTTCTCCGAGGAGGCAGTGCGCATCTCCGGCCGATTCTCCACAGCTCCCAACGGCGCCACCCGGCTGCTGACGATGAAGGGCCCGGTGGGTCCGACGCTGATGATCACGCCGTGGAACTTCCCGCTCGCGATGGGCACCCGCAAGATCGGTCCCGCCATCGCCGCCGGATGCACGATGGTCGTGAAGCCGGCCGCCGAAACCCCGTTGTCGATGCTTGCCTTGGCGCAGTTGATGGAAGAGGTCGGCCTGCCTGCAGGGGTGCTCAATGTCATCACCACGAGCACGTCAGGTGCGGTGATGGAGCCGCTCATCCGCGATCCGCGGGCCAGGAAGCTGACCTTCACCGGTTCAACGGGAGTGGGTCGGAAGTTGGTTGAGCAGTCCGCCGACCAGCTGTTGCGGCTGTCCATGGAGCTGGGCGGGAACGCGCCGTTCATCGTCTTCGACGACGCGGATATCGACGCGGCCGTCGACGGCGCAATGCAGGCAAAGATGCGCAACATCGGCGAAGCCTGCACGGCGGCAAACCGGTTCCTGGTGCACGTCGACGTTGCTGAGGAATTCGCTGCGAAGCTTGCCAACCGGATGGGTTCGATGGTCATCGGTAACGGATTGGACGAAGGCGTCACTGTCGGTCCGCTCATCAATGCCAAGGCCGTGCAGAAGGTTGCCTCGCTCGTCGCGGACGCCACCGAGCGTGGGTCCACGCTGGTATGTGGTGGCGCGGCGATCGACGGCGCCGGCTTCTACTACCCGCCCACCGTGCTGACCGACGTGCCCGCTGATGCCGACCTCGTGCGTGAAGAAATCTTCGGGCCGGTCGCGGCCATTCAGACCTTTACCGACGAGCAGGATGCGGTCGAGCGGGCCAACTCCACCGAGTACGGTCTCGCGGCGTACTTCTTCACCCGTGACTACTCGCGGGTACTGCGGGTCAGCGAAGACCTCGACTACGGCATGGTCGGGGTCAATCAAGGGATCATCTCCAACCCGGCAGCGCCGTTCGGCGGTGTCAAGGCCAGCGGGTACGGCCGCGAGGGCGGATTCGAGGGCATCGAGGAATATCTGGAGACCAAGTACGTCGGGTTGGCGCTGTAGTGCAGTGATCACCGCGCCACTCGACGTACCTTGTGGATAACTTTCGAGGCGCCCCCCTCGTGCTCCTACCGTGTCACCTGTCGTCGTTGACGGCGCAGGCGGAAGGGCAGAACGATGGATGCACGAGGGGAGTTGCTGCGGGTTTCCCCGCAGGAGCTACAGGCGGCGGCCGCAGCTCTGCGCCCGGCATGGGCACGCGAAGATCAGGGTGTGCACCGGAGCATGGGCACCCTCGCGGACGCGGTGGGGTCCCAGGAGGCCACCGACGCCGGCCTGTCATTCAGTCATCGACTCAGGTCGCACCTGGACCTCATTGACGGGCAGCGATCAACACTTTGCCGGACGTTGGATTCAGCGGCTTTCGCGTACGCGGATACCGAATGGCACAGCGCTGGCGTGATGCGGCGACGCCGGTGACAACCCGGCCCGACCCGATGGCGATGCGCGTTGCGGCTCGGCAGCTGTTGTGCACGGTGCAGGACCTGGAACACGGGGTCACTCTGGTGCGCGGGTCTGCCGGTCGACTGAACGAGCACTGGACGGGCGGCGCTGCGCTGCAGCATGCGACTGCTGCCGGCGAGTATCTGCGCGGTCTGGAAACGGTTGCCCAAATGCTGCGCAATGCTGCACAGCATGCCGCCGCAACCGCCGCCCGCCTGGAGTGGGAGTTGATCGAGCTGGACCGACTCCAGGCGCGGCCCGCAGTTGTCGGCGGCTCATTGGGCGCTGCCACTGAACGATCGGTAGCGCGTTCGCAGGTCGAGGAGGTGTGGTCGCGTATCCGGGCGCATCAAAGGTCGTGGGCGCTCGCGATGGACCAGATAGAGATACCGGGTCAACCTCGTCAACCGGGCCGACGGATGCGTTGTGGGCCGGTGCATCGACCCGACCTCGGAGACCGCAGGATGCGGACCGGGCCTGTGCATCGTGTCGTCGACGCGTGGGTAGGTAGCGGCGGCCATCAGGTCATTTCGGTGCAGCCACCGGTGAGCGCGTCATGAATGAACCGATTGCGCCACTGTTTCGGCTGACCGACGAGGAGCTGGAGTTGTTGAGCGCCGCTGCGGAAGTGGACACCCCCTATCTGGACCGGCTCGACGCCAACGGGCGCGAAGTGGCCGTGAACGTGGCCTACCGCTCGCTATGTGCGCACGGTGTCTGCGAGGCCCAGGGCGGTGGACTGCTGGTACCCGATGAACTCGTCCAGTTGCTGCAGGTTCGGTCCGGTTGCGAACGCCGCTACCGGGTCGAGCTGCACATTGACGGATCGCGCTCGGTGCGCCACGTGTACGAGGCAGGAGGAACGGCGGTCTGTGAGGACATCTCGAGTGACGGACTGCATGATTTCGACGTGGTACCGGCCAGTCGGACGGCACTGCTTGTCGCGGCAGCGCTGGCGCCCGCGTTCTCCCCTGCCTCTCATGGCGAAACCGTGCCAACCGGCTGTCGATTCGCCGGGGATCTGCGGCTGCTGGCCGAGCCCGCGCCGTGGGGCGTCGTGCTCGCGACTGCGGATGTTACGCAGGTCGTCACCGGTAGCGAGGATGAGTTCGTCTGCGTTATCTGGGGGGACGCCGGCACGTATCTGGTGAGCAGCCCGAGCCCTCGCGCGCGGTCAGGATTCGTCGTCGGCCACACGTCGCTCGCGGGTCTGGTCGCCGAGCAGTTAGGAATCGACCGGGCCAGCTGACAGAGCGCACCACGGCAGCTGATGATCCAGATCGGCATTCGGCAGAATGGAGTCATGCCTCCTATCAGCCGCCGCACGGTGGCCTTGCTCGGCTCGACCGGTTCGATCGGCACCCAGGCGATCCAGATCGCCCGTGCCCAACCGGATCGTTTCCAGATCGTGGCCCTCGCAGCGGGCGGCTCGGACACCGCGCTGCTGGCCCGGCAGGCGGTGCAGCTGAAAGTGGAGATGATCGCCGTGGCGCGCGGCGGGCAGAACGAGATGCGGGCAGAGGTGCAGGATGCAGCACGGGCCGCAGGTCTGTCCGACTATCGTCCGCAGATCGTCGTGGGCCCTGACGCGGCTGTGCTCGCAAGCCGCTGCGGGGCGGATGTGGTGCTGAACGCCATCACCGGATCCATCGGACTGCGACCGACGCTCGCGGCCCTGCACAACGGGGCGACGTTGGCGCTTGCCAACAAGGAGTCACTGATCGTCGGCGGTCCCATCGTCAAGGCAGCCGCTGCTCCCGACCAGATCGTGCCGGTGGACAGCGAGCACAGCGCCATCGCGCAGTGTCTCGCCGCTGGGCGGCATGAAGAGGTGCGGCGTCTCGTGGTCACCGCCAGCGGCGGCCCGTTCCGGGGCCGTGCACGTGAACAGCTGCACGACGTCACGCCGCAGGAAGCGCTCGCCCATCCGAATTTCGCCATGGGGCGCGTGGTGACCACGAACTCCGCGACGTTGGTCAACAAGGGTTTGGAGGTCATCGAGGCGCACCTGCTCTTCGACATTCCGCTGGAGCAGATCGATGTGGTCGTGCACCCGCAGCAGATGGTCCACTCGATGGTCGAGTTCGTCGACGGATCGACCATTGCCCAGTGCGGCCCGCCGAGCATGATGGTGCCGATCGCGCTGGGTATGGGATGGCCGGACCATGTTCCGGACGCCGGGCCGCGCATCGACTGGACTCAGGCATCGCGGTGGGATTTCGAGCCGCTGGACAACGACGCCTTCCCGGCGGTCGATCTGGCTCGTGAGGTCGGTGCTGCCGGGTCGACCTATCCCGCGGTCTACAACGCAGCCAATGAAGAATGCGTTGACGCCTTCCATGACGGGAGGTTGCGGTTCACCGCAATCGTGGACACGGTGCGACAGGTCGTTCACGACCATCAGCCCGCGCCGGGCGAGCTCACCGTCGAGAACCTCCTCGCGGCCGAGGACTGGGCCCGTTCTCGAGCCCGTGCGCACGTCACAGCCCCGTGATACGAGTTGTTCACCTTCCGCGTGAGACGCTAGAAGGGTGATGTTCCTGCTCGGTGTGCTGCTCATGGTGGTCGGTGTTGCGGCCTCGATCGCATTGCACGAGCTGGGTCACATGCTTCCCGCCAAGAAGTTCGGTGTGAAGGTCACCCAGTACATGATCGGTTTCGGACCGACGTTGTTCTCCCGTCGGCGGGGCGAGACCGAGTACGGCGTCAAGGCGATCCCGCTCGGTGGCTACATCCGGATGGTCGGCATGTTTCCCCCCGCACCGGGGCAGGATCCCTCCATGGTGCGCAGGTCCTCCACGGGTCGCTGGAGTCAGCTGGTCGATCAGGCCCGCGAAGCAGCATTCGAGGAGATCCCCTCGCACGAGGCGCATCGGGTCTTCTACAAACTGCCGACGCACCGCAAGGTCATCATCATGTTCGGCGGGCCGTGCATGAACCTGGTCATCGCTGCCGTGCTGCTGATCGTCATATCGTGCGGCATCGGCTTGCCGAAGCAGGTCACGGCCGACGTGACCGCAGTCGGCAACTGCCTACCCACCCAGTCCAACCCCGCGCCGAAGACCTGCGCGACACCGTCGCCGGCCGCAGCCGCCGGCCTTGCGCCGAAGGACCGCATCGAGTCGGTGGACGGCGTCAAGGTCACGACCACCTTGCAGGCCACCGACATCATCCGCGCGCATCCGAACGAGGCGATCCCGATGGTGATCCTGCGTGACGGGGTACGCCGCACCCTGCAGATCACGCCGGCGTTGCGCACGCTGGTCAAGACCGATGACCAGGGCAATCCGGTCACCACCTGGACCGGCGACACCGAGACGGTGCGCGCGGGCCAGATCGGCGCCGGTATCGGCGGCACCAGCGTCGTGTACCGGCAGTCGATCACCGCAGCGCCTTCGATCGTCTGGGACGGGGTGGCGCAGACTGCCTCGGTCTTCGTGAAGATCCCGCAGAAGATGGTGGGCGTCTTCAATGCGGCGTTCAACAGCAAGACCCGCGATCCCAATGGTCCGATCTCGGTCGTGGGCGTCGGGCGCATCGCGGGCGATGTCTCACAGAGCACTCAGGTCTCGCTGGTCGACAAGGTGACCCTGCTCCTGGGTCTGCTGGCGTCGCTGAACCTGGCGTTGTTCGTCTTCAACCTCATCCCTCTGCTCCCGCTGGACGGCGGCCACATCGCCGGCGCACTCTGGGAAGCCGTCAAACGACCGATCGCGCGGGCCCGCGGCATTCGCGGCCCGATCTACGTGGACGTGGCCAAAGCACTCCCGGTCGCCTACGGCGTGTCCATGGTGCTCCTGGTGATGTTCGGTCTGCTCTTCTACGCCGATATCGTCAATCCGATCAGATTCAACTAACGAAGGACGCAGCTTTTCTCATGACCGTCTCTCTCGGTATGCCGTCCGCGCCCGCTCCCGTCCTGGCCCCGCGGCGTAAGACCCGCAAGATCAAGGTCGGCAAGGTGGATGTCGGCGGCGACGCGCCCATCTCGGTGCAGTCGATGTGCACGACCCCGACCACCGACATCAACGCAACGCTCCAGCAGATCGCCGAGCTGACGGCGTCCGGGTGTGACATCGTGCGCGTCGCATGCCCCAGCCAGGACGACGCCGACGCGCTGCCGATCATTGCGCGCAAGAGTCAGATCCCCGTCATCGCCGACATCCACTTCCAGCCCAAGTACGTGTTTGCGGCGATCGACGCCGGCTGCGCAGCCGTTCGGGTCAACCCCGGCAACATCCGCAAGTTCGACGATCAGGTCAAGCAGATCGCCAAAGAGGCCAAGGACGCGGGTATCTCGATCCGGATCGGGGTGAACGCCGGGTCGCTGGACAAGCGCATCATGGACAAGTACGGCAAAGCGACACCCGAGGCGCTGGTCGAGTCAGCAGTTTGGGAGGCATCGCTCTTCGAAGAACATGACTTCCACGACTTCAAGATCTCGGTCAAGCACAACGACCCGGTGATCATGGTGCGCGCCTACGAACTGCTCGCCGAGCGCGGCGACTGGCCGCTGCACCTCGGCGTGACCGAGGCCGGACCGGCGTTCCAGGGCACGATCAAGTCCGCGACCGCGTTCGGCGCACTGTTGTCCCAAGGAATCGGTGACACGATCCGGGTCTCGCTGTCCGCACCGCCGGTCGAAGAGATCAAAGTCGGCATTCAGATCCTGCAGTCGCTGAACCTCAAGCCCAGAAGGTTGGAGATCGTGTCCTGCCCCTCCTGCGGGCGAGCTCAGGTCGACGTCTACAAATTGGCTGAGGAGGTCACTGCAGGGCTGGAAGGTCTGACGGTGCCGCTGCGGGTCGCGGTCATGGGCTGTGTGGTCAACGGTCCGGGCGAAGCGCGTGAGGCCGACCTCGGAGTCGCCTCTGGTAACGGTAAAGGTCAGATCTTCGTCAAGGGCGAGGTCGTCAAGACCGTGCCGGAGAGCCAGATCGTCGAGACCCTCATCGAGGAGGCCATGCGGATCGCGGAGGAGATGGGCGAGCCGGTCGACGGCGACACCGGTGCGCCCATCGTGTCGGTCAGCTGAGCGGGGATTACCGAGGGCTGAGCAGCCGATTCAGCCAATGCTGCGGTCGCTGCGCAAAGGGCTCGTTGCGGGCTGAGACAGCGTTCCGGACACTCGAGCAGTCCTGCAGCGCGCGTGCAATGACATCCTGCGGGTAACCGTAGAGCTTCTGGTGCTCTTCGAACTCATCCTCATCGTCGACGTAGAGCCGTCCTTCGTGTTCGCGTACGACGTCCAGGTCGAGATCGATGAGGGTGAAGGCGAATCCGTCATCCAATAGGCGCCATTCGCCGACCGTGGTGATGTCGACGTAGGTCTGGATGTGGTGCCCGGGCCCGTTGAAGGTCGCGAACCAGCCCTTGTCGGTGGCGACCTTGACGGAGTCGGATCTGGACACGACCCGGTGGCCGGGCCGTTCGAAGATGGTGCCTGCACGCATCCCGAGCCATATGCCGTATTCGTCGGTGCCCAGGTAGGTCGTCGGTTCCTGCCAGTGCTGCGCGCCGTCCCACTTACGGAAATCGACCAGGACGGGGGTTCCGGGGGTTGTCGGCAGGGCTCTGGCCATGCCGCAGACGGTATCAACGGCCAGCGGTCGGGGTGTTACCACCAATATGCGGCGGATATGGGGCAGGCTGTCCGATGTGCTGCGAACTTCTAGCCCCGCGCGGACGCTCGGTGCGAGCGACTTCGACGCTGCGCTCGCGGTGTGCAGGCAGGACCCGCAATCCAATGTTTTCGTCGCGGCGCGGTTGCTGGAGGCCGGCCCGGCTGCTGCCAGTTCGCTGATCGCTATCGGCGGCCAGCACCTCAGTTCCATGTGCTGGGTCTCAGCCAATATTGTGCCGATCGGTTGCGATGCGCGGGCGTTGGATGTCTATGCGGCCAAGTTGCGCAGGTACCGGCGTCGTTGCTCCTCGATCTTCGGCGAGGCCGACCAGGTGCTCGGGTTGTGGGAGCGACTGGAGCCGACCTGGGGGCAGCCGCGATCGCTGCGACCGGAACAGCCGATGATGATAGTCACCACGTCGCCTCGCGATACCGGGCGTCCGATGGACCCGCGCGTACGCCTCGCGCGCGAGGACGAACTCGACCTGGTCGTGCCGGCGTCCGCGCACATGTTCACCGGTGAGATCGGCTACCCGCCGTACACAGGTTCCGATCATGAGTACCGCCGGTTGGTGCGGTCGCTCATTCGTGCGGGCCACACCTATGTGATCGTCGAGGCCGGCCGGGTGCTCTTCAAGGCCGACGTCGGGTCGCTCGCGTTCGGTGTCGCCCAGATTCAGGGGGTATGGGTAGCTCCTAAGGAGCGTGGCCGGGGGCTCGCGATTCCGGCAATGAACTCAGTGGTCCAGCATGTGCTGGACCACCTCGCCGAAGATGTCACGCTCTACGTGAACTCCTACAACGAACCGGCACTGCGCAGCTACCGGGCGACCGGGTTCGAGACGATCGCGAACTTCGCGACCATCATCCTCTGAGAGCGGGCCGGCCAGACTCTGCAAGGGTGGGGCGCATGTCGTTATCTCGTGGGGCCCGTTTCGTGGCTGTCATCTTTGCCGGTTCCGGGGTGCTGCATCTGGCTCGCCCGCAGGTCTTCCAGGGCGCGGTCCCTGATGTGCTACCCGCCCATCGTGAGCTGGTGTACCTGTCCGGGATCGCCGAACTACTGTGCGCGATCGGGTTGGCAGTGCCCACAACCCGCCGTCCCGCCGCCATCGCCACCGCTGCCCTGCTGGTGGCGATCTTTCCTGCGAATGTGCAGATGGCGTGGGATGCGGGGGAGGACCTGGTGAGTAACGGAGCGACGACGCAGCGCGGCGTGTATCTGGCCGCTACCCTCGTGCGCCTACCGCTGCAGATCCCGCTGATCCGCTGGGCGTGGCGGGCCCGCTGAGGCTACGCAGCTGGTCAGGCCTTCATTCGGTCGCGCCAGAGTGCCAGCACATCTCGACCTTCGTAGGAGGTGTGAGTGCCACGGTTCCACAGCGTGAGGTAGAGACCGACTGCGGTGCCTGAGACCACCGCGTCCGGATTGTCCACGGTGCGATCGCGGACCACTACGGGAGCTTCTTCGCTGAAGGACAGTGCCCAGGCGTGTCCCGTATCTGTTGTGTGGACAGCGACCGTGACCGGCGCGCTGGAGCGCATGTCGAATTTGGGGCGTGGCAGGTAGGAGCACAGCAGTTCATCGACGCCGTCGACAGCGAAGGTCGGCTCGACGTCCACATCACCCTCGCCGGGTTGGTAGCCGAGGCGAGCGCCGAGAGCATCCACGGAGTGGATCGTGGTCTCGTGACTCTGTCGGCGTGCCCAGCTGTCCCGGTCCGGTAGTGGACTGTCCATGAAGAACGGGACCTTCGCGTCCGACGGGGTGGCTCGCAACCGATCGACGAGCCGGTCGCTACCTTCCTGCAGCCAGGCACAGGTGTCATCAGCGGTGAGGCCGGCGCGCTCGACCTCTTCACGGTCGAAGTCGGTGTCGGTGCCGGTGGCAGCCACCGACAGGGCATGTGTAGCCCACCGGTGCACCATTCCTTGATGAGCCAAGAGGTGACTGACGTTCCACTGGGGACAGGTCGGCACCGTGGCTGACAGGCCGGACTGGGCCGAATCCTCGCGCAGCCGAGCGGTGGATTCGACGATGGCGTCCAGATAGGTCTCAAAGGGCAGCGTCGAGGACATGACTGTGACGTTACGCGGCCCGGCTACTGTCCAACAGATGAGTCTTTCCGATTCTTTCGCGCGCGCACCGCAGAATCAGGCGCCACCTCTGCAGGACTACAACACAGTGACGTGCGACCGGGCATTGACCGGGGGGCTGGCGGCGTACGCGTCGGATGAGCAGCACGGCAGTCTGGTGCAGTTCTTGGCGCAGCTGGGCCAGGTTGCCGGTTCCGCCGAAGCACGGGAGCACGGCATGCTCGCCAATGCGAATGCGCCGGTATTGCGCACCGCGGATCGTTTCGGCGAGCGCATCGACGAGGTGGCATTCCATCCGAGCTGGCACTGGATGTTGGAGCGCGGGGTCGGCTTCGGGCTGACAGGGTCGGCCTGGTTCTCATCGGACTCCGATGCGCATCTTCGTCGGGCGGCCGGTTTCATCGCATGGTCACCCATCGAGCCAGGTCATGCGTGCCCGCTGACGATGACCTACGCGGCTGTCCCCGCCCTTGCGGGTGATGCCGACGCGACTGCCCAGTGGGGTGCGCTCCTGGCATCGACCGTGTACGACCCGGGAGTGCGCGCCTCGACAGCCAAAGCCGGTGTCCTCGCCGGGATGGGAATGACGGAGAAGCAGGGCGGGTCCGATGTACGGACCAACACGACGTCGGCCACGCGCGCAGCATCGGGCACCTACACGCTGCGGGGGCACAAATGGTTCACGTCTGCCCCGATGAACGACCTGTTCCTTGTTCTCGCGCAGGCGCCTGAGGGACTGACATGTTTCACCGTGCCCAGAGTTCGCCCGGACGGGTCCCGCAACGCGATACGCGTCGTGCGGTTGAAGGACAAACTCGGCAACCGCTCGAACGCGTCCGCCGAGTTGGAATTCGAAGATGCGTATGCGGAACGGCTCGGTGACGAAGGCCGCGGCGTGCCCACGATCATCGAGATGGTGGCCGCCACCCGACTGGACTGTGTGCTGGGCTCGGCCGGGCTGATGCGCCGCGCAGTGGCGGAAGCCAGCTGGCATGCGAGCCACCGGGCGGCGTTCGGCGGGATATTGATCGACAAGCCGGCCATGACCGGCGTGCTGGCCGACCTGGCGCTGGAGTCCGAGGCCGCGACGAGCCTGGGTCTGCGGCTGGCTCACTCGGTGGACCGACGTGACAATGAGCACGAGAGGGCGTTCCGTCGGATCGCCTTACCACTCGCGAAATTCTGGGTGTGCAAGCGCACGGCTCCGGTCTGTGTGGAGGCAATGGAATGCTTCGGCGGCAACGGCTACGTCGAGGAGTCCGGGATGCCGCTGCTGGTGCGGGAGTCGCCGCTGAACTCCATCTGGGAGGGCAGCGGCAATGTCAATGCCCTGGATGTCCTTCGCGCCGCCCAGCGCTCCCCGCACGCGGTGTCGGCCTGGGAGGCCGAAGTGGCGATCGCCGGGCAGGCGGCGCCCGATGTGCTGGCCGCTGCGGATGACGTCCTACTGCGGCTGAGGTCGGCACTGTCCGATCCCAGCGGCGCCGAAGCGCAGGCGCGGGCCATTGCCGCGCGGATGGCGGTCGTCCTGCAGGGTGCACTGCTGGTGCGGCATGCTCCATCGGCGGTCTCGGATGCTTTCGTGGCATCCCGCATCGTGGGCCGCGACCCGGGAGTGTTCGGTGCGCTGCCTACCAGCGTCGGCCCCTCAGCTATCGCCGAGATCGCCCACCGCGCCCTCCCTTCATGACCGACATCTTCCATCGAGCGGCGGCGTTCACCACCCAGCGGCGGCCATATATGCCCGCCGCTGAGTGGTGTTGCCC
>JALYUK010000384.1 GCA_030853805.1 Actinomycetota bacterium
ATCCGGTACTCGCAGACTGCTCGCAGCCGGTCTCGCCACAGTCGGTGCGACGCGGCCGACAGGGGCTTCGTCTCCGCGGGTGACCAGCGCACGGCGCCCACGCCCGAAGGAGCGCGGCCATGAACCACACCGGCATCCACCGCACGCGAACCAAACTCAGCGCCGCCGTCGGCGTACTCACCCTGGCCGGAGCAGGGCTCGCGATGACCGCGAACGCCGGCACCGCGCAGGCCCGGAGCACGAAGCCGACGGTCGGCCACGTCTGGACGATCATCCTCGAGAACAAGTCCTACGAGTCGACGTTCACCGGACTCAACGCCAACGACTACCTCTGGAAGACGCTGCCGTCCTACGGCGAGCTGCTGCGCCAGTACTACGGCACCGGCCACTACTCGCTCGACAACTACATCTCCCTGGTTGGTGGGCAGTCCCCCGCCCCGGACAACCAGGCCGACTGCCCGCAGTACACCGACGTCGCGCCGGGTTTCCCGGCACCGGACGGGCAGACCTACGCCAGCACCGGGTGCGTGTACCCCAGAAGCGTCCCCACGTTCTTCAACCAGCTCGACAAGGTGGGTAAGAGCTGGAAGTTGTACGCCCAGGACATGGGCAACGACCCGACCCGCGAGCAGGTCTATCACTGCGGCATCCCGGGCAACCCTGCCGGCGCCGGCGTCGTGGACCCCGGCGGGGCGACCCCAACCGACCAGTACGTGCCCAAGCACAACCCGGCACCGTGGTTCCATGCCCTGACCGACAGCACGAAGGACTGCAAGAACGTGGTCCCCCTCAATGGGTACCACGCGACTGTCGGGCACAGGGCAATCCCCTCGATGCTGCAGGACCTGAAGTCGATCCGCACCACCCCGCACTTCTCGTGGATCTCCCCGAACAACTGCTCGGATGCCCACGACGCCACCTGTAAGGGCGACAATCTGTCCGGTGACCCGGCCAACAAGCAAGGCGGGCTGTACGCGGCCGACTTGTTCTTGAAGAAGTACATCCCGGCGATCATGGCTTCCCCCGCGTTCCAGAAAGACGGGGAGATCCAGGTCATCTTCGATGAGGCGTTCCCGCCCTACAAGATGTACGGCAACTCCATCGCCGATACCCAGTACCCCGGCGACGCCGGGTTGGGCACCGCCTCCAAGACCGGGGCACCGGTCCAAGCAGAAGCCAACACCGCCCAATCAGTCGTGGCGTGCTGCAACGAACTACCCGGACCCAACACCACCCAGCCCGGTTTTCAGGCCTTCAACCAGGACACCACTCCCGGTGGCGGTGTGGTGGGTGCGGTATTCATCAGCCGCTTCATCAAGCCCGGCTCGATCAGCGACCAGCCCTACAACCACTACAGCTGGCTGCGCAGCATGGAAGACCTCTACGGCATTACAACCGGCGGCGCCGACGGCAAGGGCCACCTCGGTTTCGCCGCGACCGACGGGTTACGCACCTTCGGGCCCGATGTGTACAACAACACCAGTGGCGCCGCGATGCGCCCATCACCCTCGGGTAGTTCGATCTACCCGGCGACAGCATCGGCCACCTCGCTGGTCCAGCCGAAAATCACCCGCCAATCGGTGCCGGTGAAGTGAGCGAACGACCCTCACCGGCAAGGGGGTGGCAGACCGCGTGGTCCGCCACCCCCCGTACCGCGGGACTGCTGATCACCGCGGCTGCACTCCTGGCGGGTTGCTCCAGCGCCCACCCGCACTTGGCGGCACCCCACCCGTACCCAACAGACGCGTCAGCGGTGATCAGCTCGCTCGGCGCTGTACCCATCCCGTCGGCCGGACCGGCTGAATCCACCCCGTCCGCATCCACCGGGCATCCGGCCCTGCTCGCGATCGGAGGGCCGGTCAACGTGACCCTGCCCGGCGGCAGCACCGCCCTGGTCACCGCCCTGGGACCCCAACAACTGACCACCACACCCATCGCGGCAGGAAGTCCGCCGCCGCAGACCACCCGCGCTGGCATCACCCTTCGTTTGACCGCTCTCAAAGGCACCACGACAATCGCGGCCACCGACCTGTCCTCGCGCGATCAGAGCGGACACGCCCTGCGGCTAGTTCCCCACGGCCCGGCCACACGGACCGTCCCGCCCGGCACCACCGCCAGCATCACAGTGGACACCACGTTCACCAGCGGCGCAGCACAAATCACCTGGCGCCACCACGGCACCGTCCTGGGGGTATGGACCTTCAACATCGAACTGGACTGAATCGTGTCCAACCGCTGATCGCGTCCAACGTTCTCGCTGATGAACCCCCAGGGACACCGGAACCGTCGCGTGATGTGCTCCCCGACCACGCCAGCTGCCCGGACAGTCCCCAGATTCGTGGTCACCGCATCAATAACCGGGCCATGGTCATTTGTCCCGGGCGGAATCTGAACGGTGTGGACCCGGCCGGCACCCGTAGGTGTACTGGTCCGCCGGGGAACGGGATAGGTAACCACTGGTTGTCGACCCAAACTTCGGTCACAAAGCCCTTTTAGAAATCCCGGTAACCCGGCGAGGTTGTGAGGCGTCTTGTGGTCATCAAAATTGCTGCATCCGGTTCGCTGGCGCCCGTCGTGTTTGTTGGTTCGTCGTTCATATCGTTGACATCCGGTGTGCGTTCTGGCGCCGTGTGGTGGTTGCTTATGGGTTGTTATATCGATGTCATGAGTCGTGACTTTCCCGGCCTGGCGCAACCTACGGCATTGATCGTGGGACATCGTGGTGCGTGCGGGTACCGCCCTGAGCACACCGGCGCTTCGTATCTGCTGGCGGCGAGGCTCGGCGCGGATTCTTTGGAGCCTGATCTGGTGATGACCGGCGACGGGGAGCTGATCTGCCGTCACGAGCCGGAGCTTTCTCGGACAACGGATGTGGCCGACCGTGCCGAGTTCGCGGCCCGACGGACGACCAAGATCCTGGGTGGACAGCCCACGACCGGGTGGTTCGCTGAGGACTTCACCCTCGCCGAGATCCAGACGCTGTGGGCAACCGAACGGCTCGCGGCGCTGCGCCCGTCCAACAGTGTCTACGAGGGCCGGTTGCGGGTGGCAACGTTCGAGGAGCTGCTGCGCGTGCGGGAGCAGGCGTCGCGCGAGCTGGGCCGAGAAGTTGGGGTGAGCGTGGAGTTGAAAGACCCGTCGCGCTACCGATCGATGGGGATGGATCTGGAAGGGGCCGTCCTTGAGGCGTTGGCCCGCCACGGCCTCGACGGACCGCGTGCACCGGTGTACCTGCAGTCATTTGAACTGAATAGTCTTATCCGATTGCGCGAGGAGTTCACGTTCGCGCTTCCGCTGGTCTACCTGGTCGAGAACGGCGGGGTGCCGCCCGGGTTCGGGTCGGCCGCCGATAACCGGACCTACGCCGATCTGCTGTCCCCGCGAGGTTTGAGGCTCCTAGCCACGTGGGTCGATGGCATCGGCCCTGGCAAGCAACGCATCTATCCCCGGCGGGCCGACAACACCCTCGGCATGCCGACGCGGCTCGTCCAAGATGCGCACGCGGCCGGCCTTCGGGTGCACGTGTGGACCTTCCGCGCGGAGAATTGTTTTCTGGCCGAGGATCTTCGCCGGCGGGGGCGGGATGCCGACTGGGGCGACATCATCGGGGAAATGCGACGGTTCCTGCGGGCCGGGGTCGACGCGTTGATCTGTGATCAACCCGATCTTGCGGTCCTGGCTCGTGATGAGGTCCTGACGCGTTTGACGTCGTCCAACTGACAGGTTCTTGTTCATTCGGATTGTTTATTCGTAACCTCCGCATGGGGCGCCAGGCTTTGCCCGTTACGCGCCAGGCTCCAACAGACGCGTACGAGGACCCTTGCTCTCGCCGCGAGCTCAGGTGGTCACCCCGCCACGCACCGGTCACCGACTGGATCGAGCGCGAGATGGCCATCAACTGATCCAATCCGCAGGATCACCCCAATGACACCGCGTGACCCGCCATCAGTTGTGGTGCTCCTTTCACGTGCTGTTCAGATTCCCGTCGGTTCAGCGACGCCTCGATTCCCTATCTTTTCTGTGTATTCACAATGAATAGGGGATTCGCAGATGGGAATGACCTGCGCAGTGCGGGCTCGGGGTATCACCAAGACGTTTTCCGACGTGGTGGCCCTGGATGGTGTGGACCTGGACATCCCGGCCGGGCAGGTGCACGGTCTTGTCGGTCCTAACGGTGCCGGTAAGACCACCCTGCTCGGCCTTCTGCTCGGATTATCCGTTGCCGATAAGGGGTCGCTGGACATCCTGGGTAGGCCGGTCACCACGGTGCTCGGGGTCCCGGATGGGGTGGCCGGGTTCGTGGACGGCCCGGGTCTCTACCCCTCACTGACCGCACGGCAGAACCTGTCCGCCCTCGCCAGGCTGCGCGGTCGCAGTGACAACGAAGAGATCGAGCAGGCCCTGGAGCAGGTGGGTCTGACCGAGGTCGCCGAAGACCGGCTGCGCGGCTTCTCACTCGGTATGCGGCAGCGCCTCGGGCTGGCCGCAGCGCTGCTGACCAGGCCGCGACTGCTCGTTCTGGACGAGCCGTCCAACGGGCTAGACCCGGCAGGCAAACGCCAGGTACACCGGGTGCTCACCGGTCTGACCGCGCAGGGCACCACCATCGTGATCTCCAGCCACCGGATGGAGGATCTGGCCAGCCTGTGCTCAGAGGTGACGATCCTGGTGACCGGTCGAGTGCGGTTTTCCGGCCCGGTCGCCAAGCTCGCTGCCGAGAGCGGCGAACTGGCCTACCGGTTGATCACCTCGGACCCACCCGGCGCCGACCGGATCGCGCTCGGTACCCCTGGTGTGCAGTTCGCTCCCGGCCAGGACACCGTCCGGCTCACCCATGAGGACGAGCTCGTGGTGCGCGCACCGGTCTCTGCGATCGATGAGCTGGTCCTGCGCCTAGTGGGTGCGGGTATCGCCGTCCGTGAGTTGGCACCCGTGGTGCCCCCGCTGGAGGCAGCTTTCCTCGCGCTCACCGACGCCGACGACCCCGCCGTAGTGGGCGCACCATGACCCTTACTAGTCGCAAGGCAACCGGGCAGCAGGTCGATCCCCCGAAGGCCCGTTTTGACACTGCCTACCGGTTCGAGATCGTCAAACTACTCGCCCAGTGGCGTGTCCGAATCGTGTTGTTGATGTGCTGGATCGCCCCAGGAATGTTCGTGGCGGTCGTCAGCGCGCAAAGTTCACTGCCCACGGACACCGTGTTCGGCCGTTGGATGCCCGCCACCGGGTGGGCCGGATCACTAGTGGTGCTGAGTTTCTGTTGCACCTGGGCCTTGCCGCTACTGACAGCGTTGGTCGCTGGCGACGTCTTTGCGGTGGAGGACCGGCTCGGCACCTGGCGACACCTAGTGATGGCAGTGCGCTCACCCCGCCGGATCTTCCTCGCCAAAGCAGGCGCAAGCACCTGCGTGATCGCGGCGATGATCCTTGGACTCGCAACCTCCAGCATCATCGGCGGACTGCTCGCGGCCGGCAACCACGCACTTATCGGACTCGACGGCTACTCAATCGACCCCGGGCACGCCAGCTGGTTAGTGCTGCTCGCGTGGGCCTACGTCGCGGTCGCCACGATGGCGTTCGCAGCCGTGGGGCTCCTGGGCTCGGTAGCGCTGGGCCGTTCACCGGTGGGCCTACTCGGACCAGCTCTGCTCGCCTTCGCGCTGCAACTGCTGCAACTGCTACCGCTTCCGGTCACGATCCGCCTCGCCCTACCGAGCCAGGCGTTCCTGGCGTGGCGCGGCTTGTTCACCCGCCCCGAACAGACCGGGCCGCTTCTCATCGGGCTGGTGGTCAACCTGGTCTGGACCCTCGTCGTGGCGACGTTGGCCTACCGGTTGTTCATCCGACGAGATTTCACCGACCTCGCCTACGACGGTGCCGGTCGCCGCTCTCTACTGACCATTATCTTACCGGTGATTGCCCTTGTAGCCGTGACCGTCGCCGTGATTTCCGTGGTGACACCGGTAAGCAGGTCCGGTATCCAACAGAGCAAAATCGAACAGTCCCTCGCGACCTCCTTCGGGCACCTGTACCGAGTGCAGGCCCGTGAGCTGCACCGCCCAGACGTCACCGAGGCCCAGCTGCGGACTAGCGCCTCTTGTGACAAGGGCGGATCGCTGGTGGAGAACAACGGGCCGGGCAACGACTGGCGCTGCGTCGTGTCCTGGCACATCCCCGGCGCGGTCGTCACGGGCTCGGCGATCTATCAACTCAACGTCACCGCGGATGGGAAGTTCGCCGCCGACGGCGACGGTCCCACTGAGGTCAACGGTTACTTCCCGGTGCGCACCCGCACCGGCCTCACCCCTAACCCACTATGGCAGGTCGACGGTCTCCTCGACCTACCCGCATCCTCCTCGAAAGGTTGACCATGCAGGTAACAAGACAGCACCTGAACAAGCAACGGCGCAGTGCCTCCAGGTGGGGCATAGGACCACGTGGTTTGCGCCGTGGCCCGGTGCGCGTCATCGCGGCCACCGCAGCCCTGACGGTCGTGGGGGGCGGGATCGCCTACGCCACGACCGCGCCGTTCGACCACCACGTGGTGGGCAGCACGTACGCGAACGGGTTGCAGATCTCCTCCAATCAGTCCCTTAAGCCAATCGGAGACCGGCTGGTCACCACTGACGGTAAATACATGGGGTCTACCGTCAGCCCGAACGGACGTTTCATCGCAGCAACGAGCACCGACAAAAACGTGGTGCTGCAGATCGTTGACCTGTCGACGTACAAGATCGTATGGCGGGTCGGCAGCGCCGCCGGCGTCGACCAGAAAATAGCCGACGGCAGCGTGGGCCAGGAGGGCCCGACGTATTCCCCCGACGGGAAGTTCCTGTGGCTGCCCGAGACCAACGGCCTCATGAGGTTCGCGGTCAACAAGAACGGCACCCTGGGCACCGCCACACCGTTCGCGCTCCCCCAGTTGGGAACGCAGTCCCCACTGCCGGGCAAATCGGTCTACTCCACCGACGGGTCCACGCTGTACGTGCCGGCCAACGGTCAGAACAGGGTCCTGGCGCTCAACGCCACAACGGGCGCCATCAAACGCACTTGGACCGTTGGTACCGCCCCGCGTGAACTGGCCCTGGTGGGCGGCAAGCTCTATGTCAGCAACGAAGGCGGCCGCACAGCCCTGCCCGGGGAGTCGACGATCAACTCCTACGGCACCGACGTGCCCGCCAACCCCTACCTCGGGAGGTCCACGACGGGCACGGTCAGTGTGATCAACACCAAGAAGCCGTCCGCCAAGGTCGCATCCATCGATGTCGGACTGCACCCGACCGCGCTGTACGCAAAGGGCAACGCGCTCTATGTGGCCAATACCAACAGCGACACCGTCTCGGTGATTAACACCCGCAAAGGCAAAGTTGTGCAAACGATCGAGACCCAGCCCGGGCCGTCCTCCAAAGTCGGGTACGAACCCACCAGTATCGCGATGACCAGCGACGGGCACCTGCTAGTCACCCTCGGCCGAGCGAACGCGGTCGCTGTCTACCGCGCCACGTCCAACCCGCAGGAGCCGGTCAGCTCCCTCGGTTTGCTGCCCACCGACTACTACCCAGCCACGATCGCCACGGTCGGCGGCAAGGTGGTCGTCACCAATACCCGCGGCATCGACGCGCTCGGGCCCGCGGTCACCATCGACAAGGGGACGGGCACCACGCCCGCCACCGGCCACGGCACGCACAGCACGACCGGTTCCTTCACCCGCTTCACGTTGCCCAGCGACCAGCAGATCGCCAGGTACACCTCGGTCGTGTTCGCCCAGAACGGCTGGAACAAACGCGACGTCCTACAAGCCCGAGGTCGCAAGGCGAAGCCCGTCGCGGTCCCGAAGCGCATCGGGGACCCGTCCACGATCAAGCACGTGTTCATCCTGGTGAAGGAAAACCGCACCTACGACCAGGTGTACGGCGACATTGCCAGCGGCAACGGTAACCCGCCCTTGGCGAAATTCGGCGCCACGGTCACCCCGAATCAGCACGCGCTGGCCAAACAGTTCGGCCTCTACGACAACACCTACGACACCGGCACCAACTCCGCCGAAGGTCATAACTGGTTGATGCAGGGCGACAACCCGGAGTACACCGAGTCCAGCGCCGGCCAGTACGTGCGCAGCTACGACACCGAGGATGACGTCCTAGGTCATCAACGTTCCGGGTTCTTATGGACCTCAGCACTATCCGCGCACAAGAGCGTCCGCAACTTCGGTGAGTTCACCCAGTTCGAGACCAAACCGGCCGGAGCAACCTGGCAAAAGTACTACTGCGCCGCGAAAGCCGTGGACGCCGGCGCCAACCCCGCCGCGCTGACGGATCCGTCGATCAAGCAGGACACCGAGTCGCCGATCCCATCGCTGAATGCGATCACCAACCACGATTATCCCAAGTTCGACACCAACATCCCCGACACCTACCGGACCGGGATCTGGAAGCAGGACTTCGCGAAGAACGGTCCCTCCAACCTGAACATGATGTGGCTGTCCAGCGACCACACCGGCGGCACGCCGGACCCGCGGGCACAGGTCGCCGACGGGGACGTCGCCGTCGGCAAGATCGTCGACACCATCTCGCACAGCAAGTACTGGAAAGACTCCGCGATCTTCGTCGTGGAGGACGACAGCCAGAACGGTGTCGATCACGTCGACGGCCACCGCGCGCCAGTGCAGGTCATCAGCCCCTGGGCCAAACACGGCGTGGTCGACAGCACCTACTACTCCCAGCTCAACATGGTCCGAACGATCCAGCAGATTCTGGGTGCGCAACCGTTGAACCAGAAACTGGCCGCAGCAACACCGATGTACGGCGCATTTACGTCCAAACCGGACTACACCCC
>JALYUK010000398.1 GCA_030853805.1 Actinomycetota bacterium
CATGGCTCCATCCGCGCAGCAGGCCGGCCGAGATGGTGACCCCGGATCGTGAGATGCCGGGAAGGAGGGCAAGGGCCTGACTTGTGCCGATCGCAATCGCTTCACCGAAACCGGTGTGCGAGAAGTCCAGTTCGGCGCCGCCCTCACCTGCAGAGTGCGATCCGCGTGACTTTCGGCCGGTTCGCTGCGTGAGCAACTCGACGGTCAACAGCACCAGGCCGTTCGCGGTGAGGAAGATCGCGGCCGCAATGGGGTGGGAGAAAAGATGCCGCAACGGTTTGTCCAGCACCAGCCCGATGATCCCGATGGGGATCGTCGCGGCGACCAGGAGTGCGAGCAGGCGGGCGCGCGGCGTGCTGATCCGGCGATCTCGCGCCACGTCGCCGACCCCGCCGAGCACCTGCAGCCAGTCGCGCCACTGGAACGCGATCAACGCGAATGCAGTCGCCACGTGCAGCGCGACGATGAACGCGAGGAACGGGGTTGCGCTCTTCGAACCCTGCTGGGTCACCAGGTCCGCCCAGGACCCGCCGATCCAGGCCGGCACCAGCAGTGAGTGCCCGAGACTGGAGATGGGGACGAGCTCGGTGACGCCCTGCAACAGGCCCATCACGCTGGCCTGCAGGTAGGTGAGGTGACTCAAGGTTCGACTTTCCAGGTGGCGGATCGGAGCGTGCGGACCGTATCGATGTCAGCTGAGCTGGAGCTGAGGCGACACGGAAATCGGTTCGGGATGGCCGTGCTGCGTCGATATCCTTGGCCTCATGCCTGATCCGACTACCGCCCTCACCCCGCACATCCAGCAGGCGATGGCCGCAGCGTTCGGGCCTGCGTGGGCCGACGTCGACCCTGTCATCCGTGCGGCCAACAAACGGCAGACCGCCGCCGACCTGCAGGTGAACGCCGCGATGGCCGCCGGTAAGCGCCTCGGCCGCCCGCCGCGGGAGGTTGCCCAGTCGATCGTGGACCACCTCGACCGTGGCGACATCATCGAGGCGGTTGAGGTTGCCGGTCCCGGATTTCTCAACGTCACGCTGTCCCAGCAGTGGATTTCCGGTGCCCTCAACGCGCTGCGCCAGGATGACCACCTCGGTGTCATTGAACCTGCGCGTGAACGGGTCATCGTGGAGTACTCCTCGGTCAACGCCGCCAAAGAGATGCACGTCGCCCATCTTCGTAGCGCCGTTGTCGGTGATGCGCTGGTACGCACGCTGGAGTACCTCGGTCACGAAGTGATCCGGCAGAACCACCTCGGTGACTGGGGCACGCCGTTCGGGATGCTGATCGAGCATCTGCTGGAGGTGGGTGAGCACAGCGACGAGGCGAAGCTGCTGGAGAGCGACCCCAACACGTTCTACCGTGCCGCCCGCGGCAAGTTCACAACTGCCGAGAAAGCCGAGCCCGCAGGTAGCGCCGGCGATTTCGATGCTCGCGCGCGCCATCGGGTGACGCTCCTGCAGTCCGGGGACCCCGAGACCCTGCGCTTCTGGGAGGAGATCCTGCAGTTGTCCCGGGTCTACCTGAACCGGGTCTACACCGAGCTCGACATCACCCTCACCGACGACGACATCGACGGTGAGTCCTCCTACAACGACGAGCTGCCCGGCATCTGTGATGCTCTGCAGGAGAAGGGCATCGCTCAGATCAGCCAGGGCGCACTGTGTGTCTTCCTGGACGGTGTGCAGGGTCGTGACGGCAAACCGTTGCCGCTGATCGTGCGTAAGTCCGACGGCGGCTACGGCTATGCAGTGACCGACATCGCCACCATCAGGCACCGTGCGCTCGACCTGCACGTCGATCGTGCGCTCTACGTGGTCGGAGCGGCGCAGCAGCTGCATTTCTCGATGTGCTGGCAGACGGCACGGTTGGCCGGGTGGGTGCAGGGCCTGACTCCGATTCACGTGCAGATCGGAAATGTGGTCGGCGCTGACGGCAAGATCCTCAAGACCCGTTCCGGTGACCTCGTATCGCTGCAGAGTCTGGTCGATGCCGCGTTCGCGCGATCGGCAGAGGTCATCGCGGCCTCACGCCCCGACCTGGACCAGCACACCCGCGACGTGATCTCTCACCAGGTCGGCATCGCCGCGTTGAAATACGCCGACCTGTCGGTTTCGCACGACAGCGGATACACCTTCGACCTGGACCGGATGGTCGCGCTGCAGGGCGACACGGGCCCCTACCTGCAGTACGCGACGACCCGGATCCGCTCGATCCTGGCCAAAGCCGGCGTCGTCGACCCGGTCGGACCGATCGTGGTGCAGGAGCCGGCTGAACGGGCGCTCGCGCTGCGGCTGCTGGACTTCGGCGGGGTCGTGGTCGCGGTAGGGGAGACGCTTGAGCCGCACCGGCTGTGCAGCTATCTGTCCGATCTGGCGCAGACCTTCAGTTCGTTCTACGAGCAGTGCCCGGTCATCAAGGCCGAGGACGATGCCGTGCGCGAGTCACGTCTCGCGTTGTTGGAGCTGACCCGTTCGGTACTGGTGCAAGGTCTGCTGCTGCTCGGTATCACGGCGCCCGACCAGATGTAACTTTCCGGTCTGCGGCCTCAGGACCCGGGGTAGCCCTGCGGGTTCTGCGACTGCCAGCGCCACGTATCGGCGCACATGTCATCGATCGTGTTCTTCGCCCGCCAGCCCAGTTCGGTACCGGCGCGGGTCGAGTCCGCCCAGTACGCCGGCAGGTCACCTGCCCGCCGCCCGACGATCTCGTGCGGCAACTCGTGGCCCACGGCACGCTCGAAGGCATGCAGCAGCGCCAGTACCGACGTGCCGGTGCCGGTGCCGAGGTTGAACGCGCGCACCGGCGTTGCCATCGAGTCCAGGTGCTCCAGCGCTGCGATGTGGCCGGCGGCGAGATCCTGCACGTGGATGTAGTCGCGCTCGCACGTGCCGTCGTCGGTGGGGTAGTCCCCGCCGAAGATGCTCAGTTTCTCCCGGCGTCCCACAGCGACCTGGGCGATGAAGGGCATCAGGTTGTTCGGTATGCCGGACGGGTCCTCGCCCATCCGCCCCGACGGGTGCGCGCCGACCGGGTTGAAGTAACGCAGCAGCGCGACCTTCAGGCCGGGGTCGACGGCGGCCACGTCGCTCAGGATCGCCTCGATCATCACCTTTGTTCGCCCGTACGGCGACGCAGCCGAAAGTGGCTGGTGGTCCTCATGATACGGGTTGGGTGCGGTGTCGCCGTAGACCGTCGCTGAAGATGAGAACACGAACCGGTGCACGCCGTGGCGACGCATCGCCGCGAGGAGGGAGAACGTCGCGTCGAGGTTGTTGCGGTAGTACTCCAGCGGCTTGGCGACGCTTTCGCCGACGGCTTTGAGCCCGGCGAAATGAATGACCGCGTCGATGTTCTGCTCGGCAAACACCTGATCTGTCCGCGCCGCGTCACACAGGTCGACCTCGTGCAACGGCACTTCGCGACCACTGAGTTGCTCGATCGCCGCAACGGCCGTGCGTTTGCTGTTGACGAAGTCGTCGACCAGCACGACATCATGACCGTGGTCGAGCAACTGGACGGCGGTGTGCGAGCCGATATAGCCCGCACCCCCGGAGACGAGAACGCGCATGGGAGCCGATCCTATGGTGGGCATCTGAGCCGGCGGTTCGGCGATGCGGTCGACTCGTCCGTCGCTGACCACTACTGATGGGATAGGGCGCATGAGTACCCCGTGGACTGCGACGCACGTCGAGACGGTGAGCGCCGCCCGGTTGCCCCACGAGCGCGGTGGTTACAACACCGAGGACGTCGATCGGCAGATCGCCAGGATGGCCGTCCTGATGCGCCAGCAGCGGCCGGTACCGCCGATCTCCGTGTTGTCCCTGCGCCGTTCGCGGCTGCGTGACGGGTACGCATCGGCGGCCGTGGAGGCCTTGTTCGCCCATGTCGCCTCCTGGCAGCAGGACTTCGACCATGCAGCACCGCCGCCCAACCTGACCCCGGCCGCGAAGCCGGGGTCAGGTGCCCGCGCGGGTACGTCAGAAACGAGTGACCGGGCCGGTGCGCAACGCGAATGGACCCATACCCAGCAGGACTGGGTGCGGGAGATGCGCTTCGCCCGCCGCACCGGCACGCGCGCCTACGACGAAGGCGACGTCGACGGATTCCTGAACCGCGTGCTCACCGCGATGGCCAAGGGAGAGGAGCTGCCGCCGATCCAGAGCGTGCGGTTCTACCCGCCCAAACGTGCCCGAGGCGGGTACGACGCGATCGCGGTCGA
>JALYUK010000408.1 GCA_030853805.1 Actinomycetota bacterium
TCAAACCGATGGAAACGGTCAGCGTGTTCTTCGACGCGGACAACCCTGGCCAATGGCTGACCCACTGCCACAACGCCTACCACGCCGAGCGCGGAATTATGGCAGTCGTCTCCTACCTGCGCTGAGCGGCCGCTCGGGATTGTCGAGGAGGAGATCGACGTCCCGGCGGCGGGGGCGGTCGACCCCGAAGAGGAGGACGCGGTCAGGGCAGTGAAGTACTGGTTCCACAAACACCGCGACACCAGCGGTGGGCGCTACGCCAAAGACCCCGTGTCCGGGATGCAGGTCGAAATCGCGAACGCCCCCGCCCGGCGCAGCAGCCCCACCGGCGAGGGAGTGTAATTCTGCTCGGGTAGAGATCGCCGACGCGGCTGCGGCTGATCTACGCGCTCGATTCACCGAGGATTCGGTCTCGTACGCCCTGCGGGTTGTTGCGCATCGCGGGGCTGCTTGTGATCCGCAAGGAGGGCCGTGTTACCTACAACCGGCTCGCCGACGACTTCCCGGCACCGTTGCGCGATCACTGCCCGCGCCAACTGATCGACCTGACCCGGACCGACATACCGGAGGATGTCGACTCAGCGCGCGGACGACCCCCCACGGCGTCGACCTGAATCGTCGTCACTCCTGCTGGTCGTCACTCCGAGCAGGGCGCCCTGCAAGCCGAGGTCACCCGCGCTACTGAGAAATCCGCTCAGTTCGTGACGTCGAGCAGCACCTTGCCGACCGCGCCGTCCTCGACAGCGGTGTGAGCCTCGCCGGTGCGCTCGAGTGGGAAGTGGTGCACGGGCAGACCGTGCTCCTGCCCGATCGCGAAGCCTCCGTCTGCGACTGCAGCAGTGATGTCTTCGGCCGCAGCGCGGAGGGCGTCCTGGCCGACGGTGTAGAGCAGCACCCACTGGATTCGGGCGTTGGTGGCGAAGGTCTCCCGCACGCTGAGGGTGATCTCGTCGCCGCCGTTGTTGGCGTAGACCGCAATGGTGCCGCGGGGTCGGATTACCTGCAGATCCAGCGCCATGTTCTGCGCGGGAGCCACCTCCACCACGATGTCGACGCCGTCGGGCGCAACCTCGCGGATTGCTGCGACGGTGTCGCCCTCGCGGTAGTTCACGACGTGCTGGGCACCGGCTGCTGTGGCCAGCGCCGCCTTCTCATCACTGCTGATGGTGCTGATCACCGTGGCTCCGGCCCATCGCGCGAGCTGGATCGCGGCGTTGCCGACCGCACCGGCGCCACCGGCGACCAGCACGGTCAGCCCGTCCATCGAGCCGGGGGAGAGCCGGTCCGGGCCGTCCTCGGAGGTGGTCAGTGCGCGGTGCGCGGTGACGGCGGGCACACCGAGTGCAGCGCCTACGTCGTAGGACGCACTGTCGGGCAGGGCGGTGATGTGGGCGACGGGCAGCACGATTTGCTCCTGCGCGGTGCCGCCGGGGCGCTGATGCTGGGCGAGCACCGTCCACACCCGGTCACCGACCGAGAAACTGTCGACGTCGGGGCCGACCGCGTCGATGGTGCCGGCACCGTCCTGGCCGGGGACGATCTCGGGGAAGGCCATCTCGCCCATCCCGCCCGCGCGGAACTTCCAGTCGGTCGGGTTCACCCCGGCGCGCTCGATGCGGATCCGCACCTCGCCGGCCCCTGGCTCGCTCGCCTCCCGCTGCACGAGATGCAGGGTTGAGGAGTCACCGGTCTCGGTGTAGACCACGGCACGCATGAGGTTCCCTTCGTCGACAATGAGGTACGTCTCGTGCAACGTCGTGACCACCTGCGGTTATGCCGGGCCTGCCTCGGAAAGTGGCTGTCAACCCCCGGCCCGTAGCGTGACGATCGCGCTGTCGGCGCCGATGACCACCGACCCGTCCGCGATCGCGATCGGCTGGCCGTAACCATTCGCGCCCGGGATATCGGTCGTACTGATCCGGCTTCCGGTGGCGGCGTTGTAGGCCTGCACCTGGTTGTCGTTCACCTGCAACCACACGACGTTGCCCGCTCGCGCAGGCGGCTCGCCCACTCCTCCGACAGGAACCGTCCAGTTCGTCTTCCCGCTCGTCGCCGACAGGCTTCGCATGTATGACGGCGAGTTCGACGGGCCGCTCTTGTCGACCCAGGTCACGAACACCGTCCCGTTCCCGGCAGCGCCGATGAAGGAGTTGTCGGCGTAGTCCGGCAGAGCGGTGTCCCACACAGGCCCGCAGACCGACTGTCCGCATCCGGAGGCGTTGAAGGCCTGGATATCGGTACCTTCGTCCAGGTAGACGTGCCCGTCGGCGATGATCGGCCCCGATATGAGGTACTGCGCAGTGGGCGTTGACCATTCGCGGCGACCTGAGGCAGCGTCGTAGGCGATCAGATTGCTACCGCCCAGCGTGTAGACCAAGGCGCCGACCGCCGCGTACGACGCGGCTGCAGTGCTTGCGGTGTCGGCGTGTGACCAGAGCGCCTGGCCGTCCGAGATGCGGTAGGCGTTGAACGTACTCCCGTCATCGAGGTACGCGATGCCGTTGGCCGCGATGACCCGGCCCGCGTAGTTGCCATTGCCCTTCAGCACGGTGCGCCATGTGACGCGATGTGTGCGCAGATCCACGGCCAGCAGGCCCGCACCATCGGGCGCCGCCTGGAACGGCAGCAGAAGTTTGCCGTCCGTGATGGCGCCGGCGGTGTAGGAGACGCCGAGCGGGAGTTGCAGCGTCCAGGCGGTCGATCCGGTGACGACGTTCTTCACCATCAGCGTCGTGGCGTCAGCAGTATTGCCGGGGAATGGAACGTAGTAGACCAACCCACCGGAGATGACCGGTCCTTGTGTTCCGAAGTCGTCGGCCGTCCAGGCGGTGTGCATGGTGGCGGCGGTTGCGATGGTCAACTGGTGCTCGGCCGGATTGAAACCGCTGTTGGCGCTGTCGGCTGCGCCTTGCGTCCAGGCGTCTGCGCCAGGGGCAGGTGGCGCGGTGAAGTAGCCGACGACGTCGACGAAGACGTACGCGGCGCTCGAGACGAAAACGTCGATGCGCCCATCGGTGCCCACCTTGACGGTGGCCGAGTTCGACGAGGTGCCGCGGATCGGATAGTTCAGCGTCGACGCAGTCGGGCGTGCGACTCCGTTCGGGTAAGTGGTGAGGTAGCCCGAGCCGGTACTGCCGGTCGCGGTCACGTTGATCTCGACGGCGTTCACCCCGCTCGCCGGGATGCCGTGGGCTCCGGCGATCGCGAGCGAAAGCACTCCGCCGGTCGCCACGCGACCCACCTCGACCCCTCCGGTGCCGTTGCGGGTGTCCGCGATGCGTACCGGAGTCATCGCCAGGTAGCCACTGGTGGCCGGTACCCATCCCACGACATCGACCAGCAGGTCGACCGACTGTGAGGAGTAGACCTCGACTCGGCCACCGGCGCCGACCTTCGCAATACTCATTCCGGCGGTCGCCTGGTGCGGCGCGTAGTTCAGGATCGAGGCGTCCGGGCGCGAGACTCCGGCGGGGAACAACGTCAACCATCCGCTGCCCGCGTGCGGGATGGCGGTCACGTTCAGGACGACCGCGCTCACCCCGGTGGCCGGGACGCCTGCCCGACCGGTGACGGTCACGGCGGTGGTGGAGCCCTTGGTGGGGTGGCTCGAGTCATGACGGGTATCGATCAAGCGAGACGGCACCAGCGGCGTGTAGGCGGCGGTGCTCGGGTAGTACCCGCTGACGTCAACGAAGAGTTGAGTTCCGGTGGAGGAGTAGAGGTCCACGACTCCGCCGACGCCGACCTTGACGATGGCCTGGTTGGCAACGGTCTGATGAGCCACGAAGTTCAGATTGGAGGCGGTCGGGCGCGCCGCGCCTGCGGGCCACGCGGTCAACCAACCACTCGCGACCGGGCCTGTCGCGGTCACGTTCAGCACGACGGCTGCCACCCCGGAGGTCGGCACCCCGACTCGACCCGCGACTTGCAGCGCGGTGGTCGAGCCTGCGCGGAGCGCGCCCTTGGCCACGCCTTGTCCGGACCGGGTGTCCAACAGCCGCCCCGGTGACAGTGACACGAAATCGCGAGCTGTCGAGGTAGTCGACGCCGCGCGGACCTGCGCCGCTGCCGCACGTGCCGGGTCGGCCCCGAGCAGTGCGGCGACCATCGCCACGACCACGACTAGTACCCCGAAGATTCGCCGCATCTCGAACAGTCCATTCTCCCACGACCAACCCGACCCCGTTACGGCAGTTGCGGGTAGTCCCCCACCTCCGCGAACCGCGGTATCAAGAAGAAAACACGAGAATGCTGGGGATTTCCTGACACGTCAGCACCGGGTGCTTACCGCTCGCGCCTACGGCACCCCCAATCTCTGGGTCCGACGGTGACGAATCAATAGCGACGGAATATTCCGTTGTTACCGACCTGAATGGACGGTTCGTCATGAATGTTCGACTCACGACAGGCGCGCTCGCCGCGACCTGCAGTGTCTTTCTCCTCGGCGCGTGCGGCGGTGGAGGGCAGTCGGCCAGCACCGGACAGGGCGCATCGAAACCTGCTACGAGTGCCTCTTCGACCTCGGCCGGTACGACGCCCTCGGGCACCTCGACATCGTCGACAGCCAGTTCCTCATCGGCGGCCGCCAAACCCGCCGCCGCGGTGCAGATCACCATCAAGAACTTCGGCTATCAGGTGCCCACCAGCGTGAAGCCCGGCGCAAAGCTCACCATCACCGACAAGGACGGCGTCTCGCACACGGTGACCTCGGACAAGGCCGGGCTCTTCAACGCGGTGATCGACGGCGGTGGTGGCACCGCCACCATGACCGCGCCGACCACACCGGGTAAGTACCCCTTCCACTGCAAATACCACGGCAACATGCACGGCGTGCTGGTCGTCTCATGAGCGCTCACCGCACGCTCTCAGCTCGATCGATCGAAGGGTCCGCCGCGGACCGCACCGCCGGCTGGGTGCTTCGAGTTCTGGTCGCGGCCTGTCTTGTGGTGGACGCCGTGGTGCACCTGCAACTCGCGAGCGGCTACGGCCAGGCAACTGCACCAGGGCACGTGAGCGAGGGACTGCTGTTCCGCGCGGAATCGGTGACCGCCCTTCTCGTGGCACTCCTGGTGCTGGTGCTCGGTAATCGGATTGCGTTCGGCGTGGCGTTCGTGGTGGCTGCCAGCGCGTTCGTGGTCGTCGTGCTCTACCGGTACGTCAACGTGCC
>JALYUK010000417.1 GCA_030853805.1 Actinomycetota bacterium
GTCCCTACGTCCACGCCGCGCGCCGAGGGCGTACCCCACTACTTCCATACCCCGCATCAGCACCATGCCGGCCGCGTGGGCCGGATCGCGTACCAGCAGTCCACGCCCGTCGACGTAGGACTTGAGCAGCGCCCTGCCCTGGCTGCCCACCGCACCGTCGTGGTTGTCCTGGAGCGCGGGGATGCTGCGCCCGTAGTAATAGCGCTTGCGCAGCACATCGGGCAGGGTCAGGTGACCCTCGTCGTGATCCACCACGATGTCGGCCAACTCGATGCGCGCGCCCACAGCGTGCATCCTCAGCCGTAGGTCGGCGTCCTCGGGGCCGGACATGTCGAGGCGGAAGCCACCGTCGCCGGCCAGGAAGTCACGCCGCACCAGGCGGGGATTGTGTAACCACGGCTGGGTCAGATAGCACTCCCGCTCCAGCGCACGGCACTTCGTCCAGAAGCCGTCGCCGATGGTGCGCTCAGGCAACGCGACACCCGTTGCTCCCGATACGTGCGCGGTGCCGACGGCCGCCTCGATACTGCCCGGCGGCAGGACCATGTCGCTGTCCAGCCACAGCACCCAATCCCCCTGCGCTGCATCCACACCTGTATTGCGTTGTGCTGACCGCTCCGGCCCCGCTGTGATCACCCGGTCGGCGTACCGCCGGGCGATGTCTGCGGTGTCGTCGCTGCTGTAGTTGTCGACCACGATCAGCTCGACCGCACCATAGGTCTGCTCGCGGACCGACGCCAGACAGGCAGCCAGCGTCCGGGTGTTGTTGCGCGTCGGCACGACGACGCTGACCAGCTGCTGCGGTGCTTCAGTGGTGGCTGTCAACGGGATGCTCCAACCGATGATCGGGTGCAGTGTGGGGTGCGGGCGATGATGTGGTCAGTGGCACATGATCGCGCAACGCTCCCACGAGCGCGATCAGCAGACCCGCCGCGCCCAGATAGTGCGGCCACAGACTCGCGGACACGGCGTCGGCGCTGACCTGCCCGGTCAGACCTTCGGACCACAGCACGATCACGTAGACCACCACTGAAACCGCGACCAACACCGCGCCCGCCGTGATCAGCCACTGCGATGGCACCGGCGCCCACCGCAGTACGGCGACCACAGCGACCGAGGCGACCAGACCTGCGTATCCGAGGAAGAACACGCCCGCGAGCACGAGCGCGATCTCGACGCCGATCCGCGGCATCGGCCTCGGCCAGGCACCGGCAGCGGCACCAGCTCGCGGTACCTCCGCGGAGACCATTGCAGAAGCGTCCGCAGTCACCGGATCGGTGACCGCGTCGCGCTCCGGATCCGTGTCCTCCTCCATTCCCCTTGCCTGACGCGCTCGCCTGCGCCGCGACCAGCTCACGGCCAACCGGTGCCCGAGACCGGTGCCGAGCAGAATCGCAAGGAGCAGGATCACCGATGAGATGACGAGTGCGACGGTGGACCAGCGTTGCGGACCGTAGCGCACCACGATGTCGTATGTTCCGCCTGCCGGCAGCTTCCACCCGACTGAGAAACCGTCGAGAACCTGCGGTACCCCGAGACTTTTTCCGTTCGCTGTGGCCTGCCACCGCGGGTCGTAACTCTCGCTGATGACGACCGCGAATGCCCCGCCGGAGCGCACCCGTAACGACTTTGAGGTAGCGCCGTCGTGTACGTCCGAGACGATCGTGTCTGCCGGCACAGTCGCCGGTGCGGTGCGTGCATCGGTCAACGCGAAGGAGTCGAGGGTGAATCCGGGCGCCTGCTCGATCCGATGCGCGCCTGCCGTCATCGAGGTGTCCGCGCATCCGGTCCACCGGGTCCCCTGGCTGGTCGCCCCGGCCAACCGCGTGGTGGTCGGACGCATCGTCACGGCACGACCGTCGATCGTCGCCACCGTCAGGCACCGCGCTGCAGCACCCCCCACGGGGCCGAGCCGACCCGAGGAGCCCACGCGCATCGAAATGCCCGTGTCGATGCTGGGGAACCGGGCCGGGATGCCCTGTGGCGGCTCGGTCGCCCCGGTGAAGGTGACGCGTACAACGCGACCGGTGATCTTGGGAAAAGCCACCTTCGTTGTGCCGGCGGGCTTCAGATCGGTACTCGCGACCCGTCGGCCGTCGACGGTGATCACGGCGCTGGTGGCCCACTGGGTACGCGCGGCGTCCGGGGTCTGGTCACCGGGCCCGGCTGCCTGAGTGACGGCGACGCTGTCGATCGACCTGATCGGGCCGGCCACCTGCCACCAGGAGCCGCGCACCCCGTCGCCGGGCACCCACGCCGTGCTGTTCTTCGACGGCCCCGGGTCGGCCGCCTGGGAGGCGCGGACGGCCGGGTCGTCGAAGTAGAAACGGGACGAGGTCGCGCGAACCGCCGCGGAATATCCCGCGACCTGGTCGTACACCGGCTCCACCGGCCCGTCGACCCGCACCGCAGCAGCGTCGGTGAAGGTGCGGGCGTCGGGCAGGGTGACGATGCGACGTAGACCGGTCTGTTCGTCGTCGCCGGGTGCCGGCGTGCCCTGCAATCTGGTCAGCAGTACCGACAGAGGCGTGGCAGCGAACGCCGCTCGGCCCGCCGCGTCCAGGGACGCGTACCGGTCGGAGAATGTCGTGGGGGTGCGCGCGGCGCCGAGCGCGAGTGGCCCGGCCATTTTGATATCGGAGATTCCGACCAGGTTGTATCCGTTTCCCCGCTCGGAATCGACCCGGACGGTCACGGTCGTGGTCCGAGCTGTGCCCATATCGAAGGAGGCGTAACCGGTGTCCGGCATCCGTCTGGTCACCGATCGATCCCCGGCGGTGACGGTAAGCCGGTCGATCTTGGCGGCCCCGACCGAGGATTGGGAGATACGCACGGTGCCGGGGGTAATCGGGGACGGTTCGGTGATGGTCAGCGTCTGGCCCGGGGCACGCCCGAAATCACCGAACAGCCAGGAGGTCGACGGATCGCCGTCCAGCGCATTCTGGGCGGCGGCGTAGGGCAGGTCGAAGAATGCCCCGCCCTCCGAGGACGCCGTGACTTTCGCACCCGATGGAACCAGCACTGTCTGATCAGCTGGATCAGTGCCGAGCGCGTAGCTCTGGGTGAGCGGCTGACGCGCCGTCAGCAACGGTCCGGTGCCGTTGCTCAACCGGTTGGTGACCGCAGACCGGCGGGCGTTGGTGTCGGTGATGACCAGTCGGTGCCCGCGCCCGAGCATCCCCGGCAACTGGGCCGCTCCGACGTCGAGCGCGTACTGGAAGGAGGGTGCGGCCCGCAGCAGCCCGGCCGACGACAGCTGAGCGACCGACGAACCGTCGCCGGCCACCAGTACCGAGTCGGCGGTGGGCTCGGCGCGCACAGAGCGCAACGGGTCGGTGACTGCGTAACGCTGCAGCGGCGGGAGGCGGTCTTCTCCGTAAGCCGCGGGGTCGTAGCCGGGCGCCTGGGTGAACTCGCCGTCCACGCCGTAGTTGGCCACCCCGACCAGGCCCGGGTCAGCGGCGAGGACCTTGCTGGTGACGGCCGGCCGCGCACCCCCGGTGTCCTCCCAGTCGATGTCGTGCCGCAACAGGATCGTGTCGGCACCCAGATAGCGTGCGTACGCCGACATCGCAGCGGGCGGGACGACCCCGTTCTGCAGAGTGGAGTTGAGCGCCGTCAGATAGTTGGCACCGGGAACCGACGCATTCGGTGTGGTCTCGGGGATGATCACGGTGCGGCTGAACAGAGAATTGGCGACGTCGTCGGGACGCGGCACCGTCCAGCGGTACTGCGGACGGGTCTGTCCCGGGAGGAAGAGCACAGCAGCGTTGGGATCGCCCTTGTCGATGGCGCTCGCCGCCTGATGCCAGTAACCGGGGATGTCCATCGGTGACAGGTAGAGCCGATTGGTCAGGGCCGGTGAGACCCAGGCGGTGACCAGCACCACGGCCACCATCGCCGCCACCGGCGCCCAAAAATCCACGGTACTCAGACGCCGCCACACTTCGCGGGCCGCCACCCCGAGGGCCATCGCGAAGCCGAGGGCGAGCAGTGCCCCGATCTTGTTGGTGGTGCGGAACGCGCCCATTCCCGGCAGCTGCAGGAAGGCGACGACGACGTGCCCGAAGGGCGAAGCCGGTGCGCTCTGCGTCGGGAACGCACCGACCGACACCACCGCTGCGATCGCGAGCAACCCGATGACCAGCCCGCGCACGAATCCCCGGCACCAGCGCAGCGCCAGCATCCCCAGGACCGGCCACAGCGCCGTCATCAGGATCAGCAACGGGCTGGTGATGTACCCCGCGTACTGGCCCTCCCACGGCCCGTTCGCGTCCCTGCCGTAGAGCGGCCACAGGCCCAGCCCGCGCAACACCTCCGGGAACGAACCGGTCTTGGCGATACCCGTGATCGTCTCGGACGAACTGACGATCTGAGACCCGGTCGACAGCGCGGCCGCGGCCGGAACCAACCAGTAGAGCGAGACGCCGACGGTGAACAGCGCGCACTTGGCCAGCGCCCGCGCGATATCCAGCCATCCGATGCGCCAGCTGCACCGGGCAGCCACCATCAGCGGGAGCAGTGCGAACAGCTGCAGGATCGGCACGACCGCAACGTTCATCCCGCTCATCGCGAAGAAGATCAGCCCGAAAATAGCCGGCCAGCGCCACCCGCGCGGGTCCTGCAACGCGCGCAGGAAGACGAGCATCATCCACGGCAGCAGCGCCATCGGCAGCGCGATCGCGAGTGTGGAACCGGCCTGGATCGTGTACGGGTTCGCAAGATAGAGGACACCGGCAGCCAGACCGGTCCATCTGTCGGCCCGCGCGTAGGTCGCCCGCAGCAGCCTGGCGGCACCCCATGCGGTCAGCGTCCACAACGCGAAGTGGAAGAGCTTGTAGGTGAGTTCCGGGCTGAGACCGATGGCTCGAAGCGGCGCCAGCACCCCCAGCACCGGCACCAGACCGACATTGAAACTCGGCGCCCCGAGGTAGGGCGACTGCGTCCAAGAAGACAGATAGGCGAGGATCATCCGGCCCGGGGCGAGGTACACCTCGGGCTTGATGTCGGTGTAGAAATGTCCGAAACCATTGAGGAAGACCACGGCTGCGAGCACCACCAGCAACGCGATGACAGTTGCGGGGTACGCCCGGCCCGCTCCGCCGGGCGCACGCCGACGGATGGACACTGCTGGTCGACGCACGAGGTGAAAACTTTCGCGAGCGGGAACGAGCTTCGGATGCCTGCCGAGACCCGCTGATCGGAGGTACGACGACGCTAATATAACCCGCGAGTAACCTAGGTCACATCCGCTACGGCGCCCTGCGTGCCACTCCCTCGTCGAAGGCCTGAACTTCTGTGTCGACCGACGCCAGCACGCCCCTCGAACACGGTGCCCGAAGCAGTCGACAGCAGCGCGGCCCGGTCTCGACCACCGTTCTCGGTGCCCTGCTCGGTGTCGCGATGGGCATCTCCAATGCCCTGGGTTATCTGCTGGTACTGCTGTTGTCGCGCACCCTGGGCCCTGCGGATTTCGGCGGCTATACGGCCCTCAGCACCTTCGGGGTGCTGCTTGCCATCCCCGCCGGTGCGTTCCAGGTGGTCATCGCCCGACGGGTCGCCGGAGGGGACCGGACCGAGCTCACGACTGGTCTGAGGCTGGGGACGATCGTGGCCGTCGTCCTCTTTGCGGGCACAGTGCTGGCCTCCGGCGGTCTCGCAGACCTCTTCAACCTCGATACCCCGTGGTCGCCGATCCTGATGGGCGCGATGCTGCTACCGATGACGGTGACCGGTTGTTTTCAGGGCATCCTGCTGGGTGCCCAACGGTTACGCGCGCTGTCGCTGCTCTACGTCGTCACCGCGCTCAGCCGGCTGGCGGCAGCAGTGGTGGCAACTGTGGCCGGCTTCTCCGTGGTGCAGGTCTTCGCGGCCATGCTTGTGGCGGTGCTGCTCACCGCCGTGCTCGGCGGATATCTGTGCCGCTCCGAGGTCAGGTCGATGGGCGCCAGCGGGTCCGGCCTCGCCGGCGAACTATGGCGATCCAACTCCTCACTCGCGGCCCTGATCTCCCTGACCAGCGTCGACGTGCTCCTGGCCCGGCACTACCTGTCGCCGCACAACTCCGGTGGGTACGCGCTCGCCTCCACCTTCGGGCGGGCGATCTGCTGGGGCACCCAGTTCATCGCCCTCATCCTGGTACCGCGGATGCGCGGGCAGGACGCGTCCCGCACGATGCTTCGGGCCAGTGCACTCGTGCTCGGAATCGGGATCCTGGGATTGGTTGTCGTCAGCATCGACCCCGGGTTCTGGGTACGAATCGCGGGCGGCGGTCAGTATTCGGAGTACGGCCATGTCGCGCAGGCCTGTGTGCTGCTGGGGATCGCCTGGGCACTGGCCCAGGTGTGGCTCTTCTCCGAGATGGGCGCGGGCGAACATCTGCTCGGTGCGCTGACCTGGGCGGCCGTCGTCATCGAGATCCTGGCCGTCGTTCTGTTGTGGCACGGCAGTGCGGTGCAGATCGTCGCGGTCTGCACTGTGTGCGCAATGGCCGTCGCGATCGCGGGACTGGTCCGCGCCATCGCCCAGCACCGCCGGCGGGTGCTGCCGATGGATCGGGGCTCAGCCCTGGTCGCGGCCGATCGCGCGGGAACGTGACAGCACCAGTTTTGCCACTGCCTTGAACGGTCCGGGGAAGATGCCGGCGCCTTTCCACAATGCCGCGTTCAGGCGCTCCTGTACCCGCGTCTGGTAGCGCCGCAACGCCTCGTCCGACCTGGACAAACCACGGTTCGGTGTCGTTCTGCGAAAGACCAGTGCGTGCAGACCATTCGCCCACCGCGGGTCGTCGGCGTGCGCTGCGTCCCAGGTTGCAGCGATGCTCCACCCGGCGTGACGGCGTAGGAACAGCCGGTGGGCCCGCTGCACGACAGGCCAACTGGCGTCGTCGACCAGCACCAGTGCTTCATCGGCGAGCAGCGGTTCGACGACCGCGAGCGCGAGGTACTGCGCGAGCAGGGTGTGTTCACCGTCGTAGAAGTAGACGCCGACCGGTTTCGTGTTGCTACCGAGCTCGGTCATCAACTCGAAGCAGTCTCCTTCCATGAGGGTGACCGAGCGCTCGCTGGTGTAGCGACGGATGTTGCCCTCCAGTTCCGCCCGTGCCTCGCGGCCGGCCATCCCGAACTCCATGAAGTTCTCCATCGCGAGGAACGTCTTGTCGTCGTTGTCCTGCGCGGCGGCACAGAGCGAGCGTCCTTTGAAGGTGCCGACCTCCAGGTAGGACTCGTCGGCCGGGAGAACGCGAGCCGCGACATTGAGCACGGCGAGCTCATTGGGTCCGGTGAACCCGGTGACGTCCTGCGCCAGTTGCGCCCAACGCGGGTCCGTCGGATCGGTGTCCTGCGGGTCGCCCGGGAACGCATCTGCGAGCTGGGTAAGGAACGCGGCGGTGTCCATCGACTACTTCCGGATCGGTGCGACGTGTGCCGCAGGGATGTTCGAGATGGCCCACTGTACTGATCGGTAGCGTTTCTGCCCGACGGATCGCCGGTCGGGTGGTGGCTGCGTCGAGGGCGCACGTGGCCGCTGCCCTTGCTGTACTTTTATGCTCCAGACGACCGGGTCCAGCGCCCACGTTCAGGGGGAGGCCGGTCCGTGCCTGCAGCAGGACTGATGGCCCGTCGACGGCGAACCGGCACGGTGCGGGTGCCGGACGGCCGTCGATGCGAGCGCGCGATGCAGCTGGTCGTCGTGCTGCCGCTGCTCTGGTACCTGGTCCAACTCGCCGGTCACCACTGGATGCCGCAGGGCGACGAAGCCATCATCGGGATCCATACCCGCGACGTGTTCTCGGTCAATCCACCGTTGGAAGGACAGCGGGCCGATACCAGCTTCAGCGACCCCGGTCTGTATGCCCACCATCCCGGTCCCCTGCAGTACTACCTGCTGGCAGTTCCCTATGCACTGACCGGTTGGCATCCTGTGGGGTTGGTGTTCGGTTCGCTGCTGATCGTCGCGGGGTGCGCGGTACTGGCGATTCGTTCGGCGCGCCAGGCGGGTGGTCTCGCAGCCGCGACGGCTGTCTTCTTCGCCATCCTCTTCGTGGAGGGCGCGAACCGATCGTTCCTGGTGCACCCCTGGAACACCTTCCCGCCCATGCTCGGCCTGCTGGTCACGATGATGCTGGCGTGGCGCCTGATGCTGGGACAGCTGTGGGCGATGCCGTGGTTCGCGCTCACGGCGTCGATGACCGCCCAGGCGCATCTGCTGCAACTGCCCATCGTCGGCCTGCTGACGATCCTGCTCTCGGTGGTGGGGGTGACTCGGTGGTACCGCAGCCGCGACGCGATATGGCCGATGCCCGGCTACGTCCCGCACCGGCTGCGCCGACGGCCTCGCCGAACGCGACCCGGGTGGGTGACAACGGCTGTCGCGCTTGTCGTGTGGGCACCGGTGATCGCCGACGCCGTGATCTACTTCCCCGGCAACACCGTCAAGCTGATCCAGTTCGGATTCCGCGACAACCCGCATCTCAGTCTCGGCTCAGCGCTGGGCCGCACGGTGCAGCTCATGGTGCCCACCGGGCATGTCGATGCGTTCCACCTCGGCTCGGCCAGCGTCCTGCAGTGGACGGCCGCTGCGGGGGTGGCAGCCGCCGCCGGGTGGGTCTGCACCGGCTATCTGACGGTGTGGAAGTCCCAGATCGACAGCCGCCGGGCAGGTCGGCGCGTCCAGGAACTGACCCGTGCCCAGCGACATCACCGTGCCGCCGCAGCCGGGATTGCGGTCACTGCACTGTGCACCGCGGCATTGACAGTGACCACGTCGCACGTCACTGGCGGTCTGCAGCTCTGGTACTCCGATATCGGCATCGCCGCACCCGTCGGGCTGACCTGCCTCGCCATCTGGGGTGCTGGGGCGCGATTGCGCGCCCTGCGCCCCACCGCCTCGGCCGGTCCCCCGCGCAAATTTCTCGTACCGGTTGCCGCGTTGGCTGCTGTCGCGATCTTCAGCGCCGCGCCCCGTAATTCCCTGGTCAGCGGGACGGCCGAATGGTCGCAGCACGAGCGGTTCGCCCGCACCGTGACGGCTTCGGTGGATCGGGAGCTGGACCGGCGCGGAGTCGACCACGCACCGATCCTGATCCGCGCCGCCTACGGCACCGTTCAGGGCAGCCTCGCGCCGGCTCTGGAACTGCATCTGCTGTCACGGGGCCACGATGTGTACTTTCCGCGCCTGTGGCCTGAGGGCGAGAGCAGCTTTCGACACGATCCTGACAGGGCCCCCGCCACCGCCGTACGCATCTGGGTACGTCAACGCACAGCCAGTGGTTTGTGGTCGATCGGCGACATACCACCCGGCGCCACGATGTTGACCTTCCCCGGCAGTTCGGCGATCAGCGGCTCCCCCCAGGGCATTCAGGTCTTCATCATGAGTTGAGGCCGCCGCCGTGTGGCCAGCGCCGGTCTCGCCGGTCCGGGTCGATGACCATGTGCTGCCGATAGCCTCTCCTGCGCCTTACGCCTGGGTAACATATCGCCGTTGCAACTCTGTGCGGTCAGGGGGTGATGTCGAGACGAAGGAGTTGCGGGTGCCACGGTCCCGGTACGGGCGCAGTCCGGCGCTCGATGGCCTCCGCGGGGTCTTCATGGCCTGCTTCCTGGCGTTCCACTTCGGCGCGACGTTCCTGTCCGGGATGTGGATCGCCATCAACCTCTTCTTCGTGCTCTCCGGGTTCCTCATCACCCGGTTGCTGTTCGCCGAGAAGCAGCGCACGGGTCGTATTGATTTCCTCGCCTTCTACCGTCGCCGCGGCAGACGGGTGCTGCCCGGACTGTTCCTGCTGCTGACCGCAGTCACGATCTACGGATGTTTTTTCGCGCCACAGGCCGTGCGGCACCGCTTCGGGCTGGACACCCTCGCCACGCTCGGTTTTTCGATGAACTGGCGGCTGATCGCCCTCAATGACCAGTATTTCGGCAACAGCCTGATCACCCCCCCGTTGCGACACGCCTGGACCCTGGCCATCGAAGAGCAGTACTACGTCGTCATCCCGGTGATCGTGGCAGCGCTCTGCTGGGTGTGGCGCAGCCGGCGGGCCCGCGTCGCGGCCGTGCTCGCGGCAGCTGTGGTGATGACGGTCTGGACGGCCTACGTCGCGGACAGCAACCCCGGAGACTTCAGTCGGCTCTACTACGGGACCGACACCCGGGTCACCTCTCTGCTGATCGGCACGGCAATCGGGATTGCCTTCGGGTGGTCCCCGCGTGGCGGAGTGCCGACCCTGTCGAGGCGCACGGTGTTCGTGGTCGGGTGGGCAGGGCTTGCCTCGAATGTCCTGCTGTTCCTGTTCATCGACCCCTACACCACCTGGATGTGGGACCGGGGCGGCGCACTCTTCGGCGCCATCGGATCTGCGGCGCTCATCGTCGCTCTGGATGACCCTTCGCCCAGTCGGCTGAAGGCGTTGTTCTCGCTACGGATCGTGCGCCAGTTCGGCCGGTTGTCGTATTCGCTCTACCTGTGGCACTGGCCCGTGCATCTGCTACTGGGCACCAGCGGCATCCTGCAATCGACACTGGTCACCGGATGCATCGGGTTCGCGATCTCGACGGTGCTGGCCTACGTGTCAAACCGGTTCGTGGAGGAACCGGTCCTGCACGACGGCGTGCGCGCACTCTTCCCCAGGCTGCGCCGTGCCTCGCTCGCGGTCATCGTTCCAGTGGCCCTGGTGGTGGCGCTCACCTCGGCCGTGATGCTTCCGGCCAATGCCGGCCCGGTAGCGTCGGCCAGCACCAGACTGCCACCCACACTGGTCCCGAACCAGCTCAGCTACGTACCGGGTGCGCCACCGGATTTCGGCGTCCTCGGCGACTCGGTGCCGTGGTATCTGGCCAAACGCTTCCCAGCGCGACTGTTCCCCGGCGTCCACCCGGTGAACGTCGCCCATGAGGGTTGCGACCTGCTCCCATTGAAGCTCGCCACGGCATTCGGGGTGAAGGACCAGCACGCCATGTGCGCCGAGACCGAACGCACCTGGCCTTCGGTACTACGCGCCGCGGGCGCCAAGGTCCTGCTCGTGTTCGGTTCTCCCCTGCTCGCCGTGCCGCACGTGATGCCCGACGGCAGCTCGGCGCACATCGGCCAGCCGGTCTACGACGACTTCGTGCTGCGGACTCTGTCGGGCATCGACGCACGGGCCCGCGCTGCGGGAGTCACCCAGATCCAGATCGTCAACGTTCCCTGCCGTGAGTTCGGGGAGTCCAAGGATTCCGAGCAGTACAAGGAGATCCAGGCCCGTACGCCGGGATACATCGATGAGTTCAACGACCCGGTGCAGATCAACCGGCTGTTGGCCCGGTGGGTCGGCGAACACACAGACGCAAAACTGGTCGATCTGTACGGCGCACTGTGCTCGCCGGCCGGGTATCAACCGGTCATCAACAACCTGCCGGTCTTCAATGACGGACTGCACTTCTCCCCCGCCGCGACACCGATGGTGTGGCGCTGGATGCTCGGTCAGATCAGTGGTAACTGGAACTACCGCAAGGACCGGTGAGCACGCTGGTCACCGGTCCTGCTGCCATGTGTCGACGACGGTCGGCGCAAGCCAGCTCCACACCAGCGCGGCACCGGTAACCGTGAAATGGATCCCGTCCTGGTAGAGCTGCGCGTTGTTGATGCGCGCTCGGTAACCGCCGCGGCACAGCTGCCCGTCCAGATCAACAAGTCGTGCCCCGCTGGCCGCGTGCTCGCGGACCCAGGTCGCGATGATCGCGTTCACCCAGGTCGTGTCCAGCGGGATGGCCGCAGTCCCGATCTGCTGTTGCGCGGACACCGGCAGACTCCCCGGCCGCAGCACCCGGCACGGCACATTGATGATGTCGAGCTGGCGAGCTCCCGATGACCGGAACGCCGCCAGCAACGCGTCCAGGCTGGCGGTCAGGGCGGTACGGACCTGCGGCGAGCGCAGCGGGGCCACCTTGCCGTCGATCTGCTGCGGAAGGGTGAATCCCAGGCCGGCGGGAGCAAGCACCACCTGTGCCCCCTCCTTGCGGACGGACTTCGGCCAGGAGGAGCGCCACCCGGGGCAGTGCGCATCCTCGGGGATGAGGCGGTCCCCGACCGCCAGTGTGACGGGCACGAAGTCGCACCCTGCGTACTCGGCGTGACGCAGCAGGTCCAGACCCGGGTAGGAGGATTCGTTGAAACCATCCGCGATGGAGGCGGGTATCGAGTCCCCGACGATGGCCACCTTCAGCGGTGTCCGGGGCGGCACGTACCGGACGGCAGGATTCAACGCCGCACCGTTCCACATCGAGGCCGCAGCGGCCGGCACCGCCTGTTGGACGACCAGCGCAGCAACCGCCAGGAAGGCCACCACGCCAGGGCCCACGAACCGTAGCGGCCGGACCAGTCCGCGCACCCCGTGCGCCATCACGGGCATCTCGACCAGACGGTAGGACAGCACCGCGCAAACCCAGGTGACCCCGAACTGCAGAGTCCCGCTCAGCACTCTGGGCAGCCCCGGCATCGGCAGCCACAGGCCGATCGGCCAGTGGTAGAGATAGATGCCATACGAGATCTGACCGAGGTGGACCAGCACCCGGTTACTCATCACCTTGTTGATCAGCAGATCACGCGGGTCCAGCGCGCTGGCGCCCATCATCGCGGCCAGGACCGCGAAGGCGAGCAGCCCGCCGTACCGGAACACCCCCACGCTGGAGGAGCCCAACAGGAAGAACGCGGTCAGCGAGGCAATGGTCCCGACCCATCCGAACAGGTTGGCGGTCAGTCGGGATATCCGGAACGGTCTACCGCCGCGCACCTTGGTGTGTACGAACGCGGCGGCGACTCCGACCAGCAGCGCCTGCGCACGGATGTCGGTTCCGTAGTAGAGCCTGCTGAACGTCGCGGTCGGTGTCCCGACCAGATGGGCCGTCCACAGCGCCGACCCGCACGCCGCGGCGGCGACCAGCGCGACCCGCATCCATTGGCGGCGCGCGGCGATGTAGAGCATCAGGACGATCATCGGGATCAGAACGTAGAACTGTTCCTCGACCGACAGCGTCCAGACGTGACGCAGCGGCGACGGCTCGTCGAAGAGGTCGAAGTACTGGTCATTGCGGGCGATCAGCCGCCAGTTGAGCCAGAACGTCATGGCGGCGAAGCTGTCCCCGGCGGTCTGTGGCCGGTGCTGGCCCGGCACGAGCACCACGCGGATCAGCACGGCGGTCACCAGGATCGCCAATGCTGGAAGGATCCGCCGTGCGCGCCGGAGGTAAAAGCGCACGAAGTCGATCCGACCGGTGCGCTCCCGTTCCTTGATCAGCAGCTTGCCGATCAGGAATCCGGAGAAGACAAAAAAGTGGTTGATCCCGATCCAACCGCCGGCCAGCGCCGTCGCCCCGAAGTGGTAGGCGACCACCAGCACGATGAACAGACCGCGGTACCCGTCGATCGCCGGGCGGTAGTTGCGGCCCCGATGCTGCAGGTCGGTGCTGACGGCGGCGCGCGCCGTCTCCAGGACCCTCATCGGAGGACCCTCGTCACGGGCGACCCGCCGAGTTCGAGGCGGCCGGCCGGGCGGACCCCGTCGTGGTCATCGCCGCGTCGCGCATCTGCGGCGCCAGCCAGGTCCACATCATCGACGCACCGGGCACGGAGGGGTGCACCTGATCCTGGTACAGCTGAATGCCGTGTATCCGGGGCTGGAACCTGCCGTCCGGGCATACGGCGTGGTACAGATCGATGACCCCGACACCGTTACGGGCCGCCCACCCGGTGATCACCGAGTTCAGCCGGGTGGGATCGGTCACCTGCGCCACCGTCCGCGAGCCCGCGAAGGCAGACCTGAACTCGATCGGCCACTGTGACAGATCGCTGTCGCGGCAGGGCACGGTCACCACGCTCATCGAGGTGACCCCGGCCGCACGGGCCGTCGCCCGGTATTCCGACAGGGTCGACGCGACGAGGGCGCGGTAACCGGGATCGTCCAGATCGAGCGTCGACCCGTCCTGCGCCGCGTGCGGAAAGGCCATCGTCATTGAGGCAAAGAGCACGAAACGCCGGGCGCCGGATCCTCGCAACAACGTTCCCAGGTCGCGCTTGGTGTGCAGGCAGGCCGCCGGCTGAACCGAGGTACTGCGATTCGCGTAGCGCGACTGCATCAGGTCGCAACCGGGTTGTGAGAGGTCGGTGATCACCAGATCGGGGTAGCTGCCGGGCGGCTTGTCGCGCACCAGTACGTACGGCACGGAGTCACCGAAGATCGCCACCCTGGTCTGCACCGGGGCGGGAACATACGCCGGCGTGCCCGACACCAGCATCGGGGTCTTCGCCGGATCCGCACCCGTCCCCACAGCCGCGGCCCCTGCAGCGACCGCGGGCGTCGCACCGTGACCGGCGGCGAAGGCCAACGCGACGATGGCCGACACCACGCACACGAGGACGCCCCGGGCACTGCGGTCCTTGCGCACTCGCGGAAGCAACGCCCGTATTCCCCCATTAATGACCGGGCGCTCCACGAAGTGATAGGAAGCTGCGGCGATCGCGAGCGTCGTGCAGATCCCGATGCCCACCGTCAGGCTGGTGCCCAGCCGCGGGTCGACACGCCGCATCCAGAGCAGGATCGGCCAGTGCCACAGGTAGAGCCCGTAGGAGATCCGGCCGAGGTAGGCGAACGGCCGCCAACCGAGCACGGCACGGAGCCGGGATGCCCGCTCGTCAGCGCACGCGAGGACCAGGGCGGCAGCGGCCAGCGCGAAGAGAAAGATCCCGCCGTCGTCGTACATGAAACCCTGGAAAGGCGCGATCGCGAAGAACGCGTAGCCCATCGCGACGAGCCCGCCCCAGCCCAGCGCGGCAACAACCGGTGCCGGCAGTCTTACCTGGTCCGCCCGCCGGGTACGTAGTCCTGTCCAGAACGCCAGCGCGGCACCTATGCACAGTGCCTGCGCCCTGGTGTCGGTGCCGTAGTAGGCATGCGTCTGTGCCTCTGTGGTCGCGACCCCGATGTGTGCGGTCCACAGTGCACCGGCCAGCCCGAGCGTCAGCAGAATTCCCGCTTGCACGTCACGACGACGGACCCATCGCACGAGAGCCAGCACCACGAGCGGAACGAGGAGGTAGAACTGCTCTTCGACCGCCAAGGTCCAGGCCTGACGGAGAAAGGAGGGCGCACCGAAGAGATCGAAATACTGGTCGCCCTGCAGGATCAGGTGCCAGTTCTGGACGAACAACAGGGTGGCCAACATATCGCCGCGCAGAGCGCCGCGCACCGAGGGCGGGGCGATCAACGCGCCGTAGATCCCGAGCGCAGCGAGCAACACGAACAACGCCGGCAGCAGCCGTCGCGCGCGTCGGCGGTAGAACGCGAGAAGATCCAGCCGCCCGGATCTGGCGTGCTCCTCGATCAGTAGCCGGGTGATCAGGTAGGCCGAGAGCACGAAGAAGAGGTTGATCCCGACCCAGGCTCCCTGCAGGGCGGCCACCCCGAAGTGGAAGGCCATGAAAAGCACCATGGCCGTGCCCCGCACACCATCCAGAGCCGGCGAGTAGCGGTACCGGGTGCGTCGTGACATCAGGGGAACCGGCCCGTTTCAGTGCAGCGCCCGCTACCGGAACAGGTCATGGACGTTCACTCACCGACGGTCGCGTGGACCCCGAGATCTGCGTGGCCGGTCATCGGAGACGCCGGGGTCCCGATCATCGACGTCATCGTGGTCCCGATCATCGCGTTGTTGATCGTCATGGCCCAGATCGTCATGGCCCGGATCGCCGTGGTCCCGATCATCGCGGTCCAGATCGTCATAGCCCGGGCGGTCGGTGCCCGGGACGGTCCTGGAACGGGCGCTGCGGCTCTTCGCGGCGATGGCACTGCGCCCCGGACGAGCCGGCGCAGGCGTGTTTCCGCGGCCGCCCTTGTCCGTCGCGAGGTCCTCGTCGTCGTAGTTGTCGCCGAGGTCCTCGCGGATGACCCGGGTACGACTACGTTTGTCGAAGCCGAAGAGCGCCGATCCGACTCCCGCGATCAGCAGCGCTGCGATCAGCAAGGCGATCGCCCGGTATTGCGCCTCTTGGTCGACGGCCGAGCAGTAGCCCTTGCCGAACGAGCTCACGTTGGGGCTGAGCGCAGTCCCACACCCGAACTGCACACCGGTCTGAGATGCGACTGACAACGGCACTATCGCCGCGTAAACCGCGGCAACGAGCAGCGCCAAACCGATCAGAATGGTGATCTTGCTCCCGGTCCGCGGCAGGTACTGCGTGCGGGTCTCACCGGGCTCGTCTGCAGACATGCCGTCATGATAACCGCGATGCGGATGCCTTGGTTACCAGACGGTATCTATACTCGGGCGACATCGCAGCCGGCTCCGCGGAAGGGTTCCTGGTGACTTCTGATCGGCACCGGTCGCTCTCGTATCGACCGGCCCTCGACGGCCTGCGGGGCATCGCCGTAGCGGCCGTCGTGGTCTTTCACGTCTGGCCCGACGCCCTGCCCGGCGGCTGGCTGGGGGTCGACGTCTTCTTCGTCCTGTCCGGTTTTCTGATCACCTCTTTGCTCGTCGCCGAATGGAACTCGTGGGGGACCATCAGCCTGTTGGGATTCTGGGCCGCCCGCGCTCGCCGTCTCCTACCGGCGCTGGTCGCAATGCTGCTCGCGGTATCGGTGGCGTCCTACTTCTGGACGATACCGAGCCGTCGGCTACCGGTCAGTCTCGACGTGATGTCCGCGTTGTTCTACGTCGCAAACTGGCGGATGCTGTTCTCGGACGAGCAGTATTTTGCCGATACGGTCGGCCTTCCGTCCCCCGTCCTCCATACCTGGTCGTTGGCCATCGAAGAGCAGTACTACCTCCTCTTCCCCCTGTTGCTGCTCCTCCTTCTCGCGCTGACGCGCGGACTATCCCCGCACCGCCGTCGAAACGTTTTGGGTGCAACGCTGCTGGTGCTGGCTGCTCTGTCCGCCTGGCGGATGGGTGCGTTGTACGTTCCGGGGTCCGATCCCAACCGCATCTACTACGGCACCGACACCCGGATCTTCGAACTGTTCATCGGCGCGGCGGCAGGAGTCTGGGTCGGCACCCGGGAGTTCCGCGGCGAACGCCGGGTGCTTTTCGACCGGCTGATGGGGTGGTTGACCTGGCCCGCCCTGGCGTTGCTGCTGTTCGCCTTCGCCGTGCTGCGTTTCGACTCCGCGATCCTTTTCCCGGGCGGACTGGTACTGGTCTGCGTCGTAGCCGCCGTACCGGTATGCGGCGGTGCCGCCCAGATACCGAGCCGGGCCTCGCAGCTGCTCGCGTTCGAGCCGCTACGGAGGCTCGGACTCATCAGCTATTCCCTCTACCTGTGGCACTGGCCGGTCGTGGTGTTCCTCGGGCCGTCGCGCCTGCCGCTGCGTAGCGCAATCCTCAGTCCGCTGCAGGTTGTCGTCTCGCTGGTGCTGGCGGTCGGGTCATATTGGTTCATCGAGCGACCCGTGCGTGCAGGGGGGCTCCGTGCGCTGCTGCCCGTTGCCCCATCTTTCGGACGACTGGTCGGTATCGCTGCCGTCCCTGCACTGGTGGTCGCCAGCGTCCTGGTCGCGCAGACGGCGAATGCAGTAGGTCCCTCATTCGCCGCAGGCGCTGACACACCCGTCGCGCCGCTGACGTACCTACCGGCCGGATACACGCCGCTGGCGGCCGTTCACAAGGTGTCCCTGATCGGCAACTCGATTCCGGCGAGCGTCGACAGCGCCTTCCGTCCGTCGCGATACCCCGACATCGATCTTCGACCCGATGCCAGTTTCGGATGTGACACCTTCGCAGGATCGATCGTGGTCGACGGCAAGCGGGAGGACCCCCTTGCGAACTGTTCGGCGTTCCGTCGCTCGTGGACCACAAAACTACAAACCGACAAACCGGATCTGGCAGCTTTCTTCATCCCGCAGACGATGGTGCTGGACCACGAAGCCGATGGCCGCACAGTGACGTTCGGGACGCCGGCGTACTCGGCCTTCATCCGATCGGCTCTTGACGAAGCGAAACGGGGGGCTGCGTCGGCGGGAGTAGCGCGCTTCGCTGTCGTGACGCTTGCCTGTCACAACCAACCATTCGCCAACACATCCCCGAAAGTCGCCCTGGTCAACGACATCAAGAGAGTCGAGCGCACCAACCGCGACGTACGCGCCTGGGCCCGCGAACGCGGCGTTGCGGTCATCGACCAATTCGGCTTCCTCTGCACCGGCGGATATCACCCCACGATCAACGGGACGCCTCTCTACCCCGACGGACTGCACTTCTCGGCCGCCTCCGGTGCGGTGTTCTGGACGTGGTTCGCCCCGCAGCTGCAACAGATCCTCCGCAAAAAATGACCCTCCACGCGGTCATCCTCGCGGGCGGCCGCGGCACCCGCCTCGCGCCGTTGACCGACCGCACTCCGAAACCGCTGCTCCCCGTCGCGGGGTTGCCCGTTGTGGCCCATCAACTCGTGATGCTCGCGGCCCTGGATGTCTCCCGGGTGCTGCTCACGACGTCGTATCGAGCGCAGCAGTTCCGCGATGTCCTCGGCACCGGCGGGGCGTGGGGACTGGAACTGGACTACTGCCGCGAGGACGCCCCGCTCGGCACCGGTGGCGCGCTGGCGGCGGCCGTCGATCGCCTTGCCCCGGCAAATGGCGACGTGCTGCTGGTGCTGAACGGTGATCAGCTCAGCGCACATGATGTCGCTGCTCAGCTGAACGCCTTCGCGGCCGTCAGATCGCGGCTCGGGGCGGTGGGCACACTGCACGCCAAGCCCGTCGCGGATGCGCGTGCCTACGGACTGATCGAGGTGGGCGCCGCCGGCCGCATCACCGCGTTCCGCGAGAAACCGGAGGAGCTTGTCGGTGGCATCGTGAACGCCGGCACTTATCTGCTCGACCCGAGTTGCCTGGACGGGGTATCCCGTCGGCAACCGGTCAGCTTCGAGCGTGACGTGATCCCAGCCCTGCTGCGAGCCGGGGGTGTGCTCACCGCGTACGTCGAAGACGCGTACAGCATGGACATCGGGACCCCGGCAACCCTGATCGCCGCCTCCCGCGATGCGGTGCTACGTCATGGGCCCGCGATCATTGACCCTGCCGCCTCAGTCGACCCGTCTGCCCGTGTGCGGGACGGCTCGTACGTCGGACCGGGCGCCGTCATCGCAGCAAACTGCGATGTGCGGGGCACCATCGTGATGGCAAGAGCACGGCTCGACGCAGGAGTCCTGGCTGACTCATGCGCGTTCGGCCCGGGCGCCCAGGTTGACGGACCGGCCTCGCTGCACGACGTCGTGCTGGGCGCTCACGCCTACGTCGGTGCCGGCCACCCACTTCGTCCGGGCGCCCGCGTGCCGACTGCCGCCATCCTGCGGTGACCGTGTCGTTGTTACCAGCCGCGCTCGGCGAGCCGGTGCGGCTGCGGGATCTCCTCGACATTGATACCGACCATTGCCTCACCCAGGCCGCGCGAGACCTTCGCGAGCACGTCGGGGTCGTCGAAGAAGGTCGTGGCCTTGACGATTGCCTCGGCGCGTTGCGCCGGGTTGCCGGACTTGAAGATGCCGGAGCCGACGAAGACACCGTCGGCACCCAGCTGCATCATCATCGCGGCGTCCGCCGGTGTCGCGATGCCGCCGGCGGTGAAGAGGACGACGGGTAGCTTGCCCAGTTTCGCGACCTCCTTGACCAGGTCGTACGGCGCCTGCAGCTCCTTGGCTGCGACGTAGAGCTCGTCCTCGGCCATCGTCGTCAATCGGCGGATCTCGGCACGGATGGTGCGCATGTGCGTCGTCGCGTTGGACACGTCGCCGGTGCCGGCCTCGCCCTTGGAGCGGATCATCGCCGCGCCCTCGGTGATCCGGCGCAGCGCCTCGCCCAGGTTGGTGGCGCCGCACACGAACGGCGCAGTGAAGTTCCATTTCTCGATGTGGTTGGCGTAGTCCGCGGGGGTGAGTACTTCGGACTCGTCGATGTAGTCCACACCGAGGCTCTGCAGGATCTGCGCCTCCACGAAGTGGCCGATGCGTGCCTTGGCCATGACCGGGATGGACACCGTCGCAATGATGCTGTCGATCATGTCCGGGTCAGACATCCGCGACACCCCGCCCTGCGCGCGGATGTCGGCCGGCACCCGCTCGAGGGCCATCACGGCCACCGCACCGGCGTCCTCGGCGATCTTGGCCTGCTCGGCCGTGACAACGTCCATGATGACGCCGCCCTTGAGCATTTCGGCCATCCCGCGCTTGACGCGGGCGGTGCCGGTAGCCCCAGCGCCCTGATCGGCCGCGTCGGTGGTCTGCGGGGTCATAGTGAGCTCCTTGCTGAGCGGAAAATGCCCGCTGAAACCGGGCGACTTGGGGTGCTCCCCAGCTTACTAGCGCCGCTGCCGACCTTGGGACCGGCCGGCTATTCGACGTCCGGCAGCCGGTCGTCGAACTGCACCATCTCGGGCAGATGGGTGCGCCCGGCCAACCGGAACAACCGCACAACCGGCTTACCGCGCACCCGGCGTACGTCACGCACCGCGTCGTCATGAAACCGCCGGGCCAACTGCACCCGTTCCCCCGCCTGTCGCACCCGGTGGGCGTAGTCCTCCACCCCGTCGGTGACAACGATTTGCGGAGTCAGCAGCGCGAGCAGCGTCGTCGTAAGATCTGTTTCGATGGCGGCCCGTCCCTGATCGACACCGTGCTCCTGCACCTCCGAGGCGACTTCAGCAGCATCGGATGCATCCAGGGAGGACCCAGCGGCCTCGGCCAGGAGCATCGAGCTCGCAGGGTCCAGCAGGCCCGAGTTGGCCAGCTCCATGCTGGTCTCGGCCCGACGCACCAGTTGCGCGTCCAACGCGGACACCGACCCCTCCACGCGGCCGTGCAGTCGATCCAGTCGCGCCGCACTGTAGGACAGGTACCAGGCGATCAGCGCGAGCACGGCAACAGTCAGGGCAACCCAGAACCAGAGAATCATCAGCGCGCTCCTCGACGTCGGGCGATCGCGCGGCGCGGTGTCACAACGGGCGGACCGGCCGAGATAACAGTTTCGTAGACATTCATCACCTGCGAGCCCACCCGGGACCAGTCGAACTCACCGGATCGTTGCGGTCCCGCGACGCGGTAGGCGGCCCGGGCGGCAGCATCATCCAACAAAGCCAGCGCCTGAGTGGCCAGGTCGATTGAATCCCCCACCCGGAAGAGCCGACCGTCCTGCCCGTTGCGCAACACCGCCTGGAAGGCCTCCAGGTCGCTGGCCAGCACCGGTGCGCCGGCGCTCATCGCTTCGATCAGGATGATCCCGAAACTTTCGCCGCCGGTATTGGGCGCAATGTAGGCGTCGGTCGAGGCCAGCAGGCTGGCCTTCTCCTGATCGGTCACCGCGCCGAGAAATTCGCACGCCTCGGCGACCTGGTCGGGCACCCCACGCAGCGCTTCGTGGCTGTCGCCGGGACCCGCTATCAGCAACCGTAGGCCAGGCCGGGCAGCCAACAACCGCGGCATCGCTGCCAACAACACCGGCAGACCCTTGCGCGACTCGTTGATCCGGCCCAGGAAGGCCAGCGTCGGCCGCTGCGCAGTGCCCTGCCACCACGGCGCGATCGCCGCCTCGGCGAACCGGTCGACGTATACACCGTTCGGTATGACGACCGCGTCCCCACCCAGGTGTCGCCGCACCGTGCTGCGCGCTTCCTGGGAGACCGCGATCCGTCCGGCAACCTTCTCCAAACCGGGCTGCAGGATCGGCTGGGCCGCGTGCATCACCCGCGACCGCATCGTCGCGGTGTGGAACGTCGCGACCAGGGGATCCTCCGATGCCCACATCGCGAGCATCGACAGGCTCGGGCTGACCGGTTCGTGCACGTGGATGATGTCGAAGTCGCTGCGCTCGATCCATTTGCCGACCCGCGAGGCCGTCACCGGGCCGAAGAGCAGCCGCGCGACCGATCCGTTGTACGGAACGGGCACCGCACGACCGGCGCTCGTGACATATGGCGGTAGCGGGGTGTCCTCGTCGGCGGGGGCCAGGACGCTGACGTCGTGGCCGTCTGCGATGAAGTACTCCGCCAGGTCGCGGATGTGCAGCTGCACCCCGCCCGGCACATCGAAGGAGTACGGGCTGACCATCCCGATCCTCATCGCAGATCGTCCAGGAAGACCCGCTGCATCATGTGCCAGTCCTGCGTGCTGGCACGGATTGTTCCGCTCAGCGCGTCGGCGCACTGCTGGGTCATCGCGACGACCTTCTCCCGGTCGCTTCCGTGCTCCGGAACCATCACGCGCGGACCGAAGTCCGCGACCACCCGCTGCATCGAACGGCCCGGCAGCCTCTCGTAGGTGACGCTCAGCGGGTAGAGCGCAGCGCCGGTCTCCAGGGCGAGCCGTGCCGGTCCGGCAGCCATCCGCGCCGGGTGCCCGCACAGCTGCACCTTCACCCCCCGCGAGGTCAGATCACGGTCGGACAGCAACGGCACGAACCCACCCGCGCGGACTGCCTTCACCAGCTCCGGGTAGGGGTTCCCGGCACCGGTCAGCGCCAGAATACGGATCCCCAGGCTCGCGCGGTATGCCACGAACTGTTCGAACAGCGCCTCGGGCTTCAGCCGCTCGGCGACCGTGGTGACCGGCGCAAAGTTGCGGGTGGCCCACGCCCCGCACATGTCCCAGTTGCCCAGATGACCGAGGAAGAGGATGACGGCCTCACCGCGATCGAGAACTGCCTTGGCCTCTTCTCCATTTCCTGCCAGTCGCAACATCTGATCGATAGCGGGACCGCCGGCAATCTGCTCCAACCGGAACGCGTCGCACCAGTACCGAAAATATGAGCGCATACCGGCGCGCACCAGCTCATCCAGGGCTGCGTCGTCGAGCTCGGGGCGGACCCGCGCATAGTTGGCGCGCAACCGCTGCACATCTTTGCCGGCGCGGGCGGTGAGGCGGTCCGCGATCTTGTCGAACAGCGCGTACGCGGAACGCTCCGGTAACCGTTGTACCAGTGCCCAACCGGTTCGGAACCCGGCCAACGTCAACCGGTCGGCGATGCTCGCTGCGCCACCGTTCGCTGCGGCACCCTTCCCGCGGGAGCCTCGTCGGTGTCCTGTCACAGGGCGGCCGCAGACTCGTCCGCGGCGAATGCCTGCTTGCGGACGGTAAGCATCCGCTGCAGGACGGTCACCAAGCTGAGCACGGCGAGAACCGCCAGCACGATGCCCTCGGCCCAGTTACCAATCGCATTGCCCTGCGAGAACAAGTTGCCGATACCGACCAGTCCGGTGACGGCCAGGATGGCCACGAGCCGGTCTGCGCGCTCGGCGATACCGACATTCGCCGTCATGCCGAGGCCTTCGGCGCGGGCCTTGGCGTAGGACACGACACTGCCCAGGATCAGGCAGGCCAGTGCGAGTGCGGCGATCAGGATGTTGTCGCCCCGGCCGGCGTAGAAGAGAACCAGCCCGCCGAAGATCGCGGAATCCCCGAATCGGTCCAGGGTCGAATCGAGGTAGGCACCCCATTTACTGGAGCGACCCAGTTGACGGGCCATGTTGCCGTCGATCAGGTCGGAGAAAACAAACGCGGTAATGAAAAGTGTGCCCCAGAAGAACTCACCGAGCGGGTAGAAGGCCAGCGCGCCGACCATGACACCCAGGGTGCCGACGATCGTAATGACATCCGGGCTGATGCCGCATTTGATGAAGAACCGGGCAGTCGGTGTGAGGAGGGTGGTGAAGAAGGCGCGCGCGAATCGGTTGAGCATGGTGAGGCCGAGACTACCGGGGGCTGGCGCCGATCTCCGCTTCCCAGGCGTCCGCGAGGCGTGTGCGGGTGTCCTCCAACAGCTCCGGCAGTGCCTTGGTCTGGGCGATGATGGGCAGGAAATTGGCATCGCCTCCCCAGCGCGGTACGACGTGCTGATGTAGGTGCGCGGCCACCCCGGCGCCGGCCACCGCACCCTGATTCATCCCCAGGTTGAAGCCGTGCGGTTCCGAAACCGTCGTCAGGGTCCGGATCGCGGCCTGGGTCAGCGCAGTGAACTCGACCAGCTCAGCGGGCGTCAGGTCCAGGTACCGCGCCACATGCCGGTACGGGCAGACCAGCAGGTGACCAGGGTTGTACGGGAACAGGTTCAGCACCACGAAACACGTCTCGCCGCGGCAAACGATCAGCCCGTCGCTGTCCGATCTGATCGGTGAGGCGCAGAACGGGCACCCGCTGTCGTCATCCTCGGCAGGCTTCTGATCCTGGATGTAGGCCATCCGGTGCGGTGTCCACAACCGCTCGAAACCGTCCGGCACACGGGCGAACTCGCGCTCATCGTGGACTTCGTCAGGCATGCGCCTGATCCTAGGCGACAGGTGAGTAGCCTCACGTTCGTGCTGCCCACTACCCGTGCCATCCGATATGTCGTCCCGCTGCGGGAGGGCGGATCGCTGCCCGGCATCGTGGAAGCAGAAGATCTGGGCACCTGGGTGCTGAAGTTCCGCGGCGCCGGTCAGGGTGTCGAGGCCCTGGTGGCAGAGGTCATCGTCGGTGAGCTGGCGCGCGCGCTCGGCATCAGGGTGCCGGAGTTGAAGGTCGTCGAACTGCCCGCCCAGATCGCCCGGTACGAAGCCGACGAAGAAGTGCAGGACCTGCTCGTCGCCAGCATCGGGCGCAACCTCGGGGTGGACCTGCTGCCCTCGGCGTTCAACTACGACCCGGCGAGGCCGCCAACTGCCGAGGTCGCCGCGCAGATTCTCTGGCTGGACGCCTACACCGCGAACATCGACCGCACCCCGCACAACCCGAATCTGCTTCGCTGGCACGGTAATACATGGTGCATCGACCATGGCGCGGCGTTGTACTTCCACCATTCCTGGCCCTCGCGTGGCGCCGACCCTGCCCGATTCGCTGCGCAGCAGTTCGATGCGTCCACGCATGTACTGCGGCCGGTGGCGCGCGGACTTGCGCCGATCCATGAGCGCTTCGCCGCAATGATCGACGAGTCGCTGCTGCGAAGGGTCCTGGAGCTGGTACCCGGCGAATGGCTCCAGACCGCGATGGGGCCGGGCAGTCTGTCCGACCCGGTCGGCGTGCGGT
>JALYUK010000441.1 GCA_030853805.1 Actinomycetota bacterium
GCGGCCATCTGCGCGGCGTACGGGGTCGACTTACGGGAGCCCTTGAATCCGACCTGACCGGAGGACGCCCATGCGATCACCGCACCCTGCGGGTCGGTGATCGAGACGATCGTGTTGTTGAACGTGCTGCGGATGTAGGCGTGGCCTGCCGCAACGTTCTTCTTCTCCTTGCGACGCACCTTCTTGGCGCCGGGCGCCGTACGGCTCTTGGGAGGCATTTATAGAACTCCTGGTGTGACTGTCAGCGAATGTACGAATGTGAGAGAGGCGGTGGAACCATCCAGTGGACGGATCTACTTCGCCTTCTTGCGACCGGCGACCGTGCGCTTGGGACCCTTACGGGTGCGCGCGTTGGTCTTGGTGCGCTGGCCGTGCACGGGCAGGCCACGACGGTGGCGCAGCCCCTGGTAGGAGCCGATTTCGACCTTGCGGCGGATATCGGCAGCCACCTCACGGCGCAGGTCACCTTCGAGGCGGAAACTGGCCTCGAGGTGGTCACGGAGCGTAACGAGCTCCTCTTCGCTGAGGTCACGGACACGAGTGTCCGGGCTGACGCCGGTTGCTTGCAGCGTCTGTTCGGCGCGGGTTCGCCCCACGCCGTAAATGTAGGTAAGTGCAACCTCGACGCGCTTCTCGCGCGGGAGGTCGACACCGATGAGACGTGCCATCTGGTGGTTCTCCTGATGTGTCTTCGGAGGTCTGATGCACGCGCCGATCCCATGACCAGCCGGAGTGGCTGAGATGGGTCCCCGGCCTCCGAGCCGGGGGTGACGTCCGATGGGAGTAATCCATCGGGGCCGGGCACGAGCAGATGTGCGGCAGATGCCACACAGATAAAACCTGTGTCGTCGTGATGAAGTTGTGTAGCTGCGTTCTAAGAGAGAAACACGACCTCTGCCAGTGGCAGAAGGTCAGCCCTGCCGCTGCTTGTGGCGGGCGTTCTCGCAAATCACCATGACCCGACCATTACGGCGGATCACCTTGCAGTTGTCACAGATCTTCTTGACGCTCGGCTGGACTTTCATCGCACCTTTTGTCTTCGAAGTCGGTACCCGACATCCGGGCGGATGTCAGGCAGTAAAAAATCGACCAGTGTTGAATCAGGTCGATCAGCGATACCGGAAAACGATACGACCGCGAGTCAGGTCATACGGGCTGAGCTCGACCACGACACGGTCCTCGGGGAGGATCCGGATGTAGTGCTGTCGCATCTTCCCTGAGATGTGGGCGAGCACCTTGTGACCGTTGCTCAGCTCTACCCGGAACATTGCGTTCGGTAGAGCCTCCACGATCGTGCCCTCGATCTCGATGACACCGTCCTTCTTGGCCATGTCCTCCAACTCACCTGCTTCAGCGGGAGCACCCCTGACGGGCGTCCCTGATGTGCGGACCACGCTTCGTGCGCACCTGCCCTTCTGCACCCTGGGCTGGCCGCACAGCAGAGCTGTCCAGTTTGAGAGCCAGAAGCGGAAGTTGGCAGACGATGACCTGGTTCGGGACCGAGGTCACAGCGCGCACGTGAACCGACTGGTTACCTTACCGGCCCGGCGTATATGGCCCAAATCGCGAGGCCGCCGGGGGTGGTCAGGCGCTCGAAGATGTCGTGGTCGACCGCGCGTCGGTCAGGGGGCGGGCGGGGCCGTCGCAGTGACGGTGGCCGTCACGGTGGCGGTGGCCGTCACGGTGGCGGTCGACGGCGGCACCGACACCGTGGTGGGGGGTGCGGTGACTGTCTGCGTGGCGGTTGTCACGGACCCCGGCCCCGTGACGCTCACGGTCTGCGGCGGGCCCGTCACCGTGCTGGTTGCAGTCGAGTATTTCGTGCTCACCAGAGTGGAGTTCTCGGTGACCGCGGCCTGGGTCGTCGTCACGGTCCGGGTCTGGGTCTGGGCCTGGGTCTGCGTCCCAGCAGCAGGTCCGACCGCCCGATCACGCGATGCCCCGATGACGAAACCGGCAATACCGAAGACAACGGCGCCGAGAATCGCCCCGAGCAGCAACGGAATCGAGGAACCCGATCCGGTGGGTTCGCGGGGTCGCTCGTCGACGTAGTCCTCCTGCCCCGACGGGTCGCGCGGGAAGAAGTCGTCGAAGTTGCTCATCCGGTGCTGCCTCTCACCACGTCGGCCTGTGTGGGTCGACGGCACGATCGTGCCGTATCGAGAGCCGCTGCGCCGCATCCGTCACGAATTCGCCGGTCAGCACCGAGAGGCGCTGCGCCAGGTGGGCGTCCCCGCAGATGACCGGTTGGATTCCGGTCGCTGCGAGATGAGCGACGTCCCATGCCATCACAACAGCCGCGCCGCGCAGGAAACCGTACGGCGAGGAGATCATCCGGCCCACCCGGATCGGGACCAGGTCATCGACTCGGCCGCGGT
>JALYUK010000048.1 GCA_030853805.1 Actinomycetota bacterium
CTGCAGGAGAAGGTCGTCGCGGCGCCGATGGATATCGATCTCGCGATGATTACCGGTGCGGGTTTCCCGTTCTGGAACGGCGGGGTCACTCCCCTGCTGGACCGCACCGGCATCTCTGAGAAGATCACCGGCCGGCGCTTCCTGCCAGCAGGCGTCGCGAGCGTCCTGGCCTGAAAGCCTCACCCGTTTTGGACATGCCGAGCGGGGCGCATACGCCCCGCTCGGCATGTCCAAAACGCAAGATGGGGCACGATTGGCGACATGATCCGACTGCCCGGGTACCTCGCGACCGAACATCGCGTCATTGTTCCGCTCGACCATGATGCTCCGAACGGCCCCACGATCGAGGTGTTCGCCCGCGAGCTGGTGGACCCGGACAAGAAGGACGCCGACCTGCCCTACCTGCTCTTCCTGCAGGGCGGCCCCGGCGGCAAGTCCCCCCGCCCGCTGGACCGATCGGGCTGGATCGACGTTGCGCTGCGGACCCACCGAGTGCTGCTGCTGGACCAGCGCGGCACCGGACGCAGTACCCCGATCACGCCGTCGATCACCCAGGGCCGCTCTGCGCAGGAGGTCGCCGACTACCTGAGTCACTTCCGTGCAGACGCAATCGTCGCCGACGCCGAGATCCTGCGCGCCACCCTGTCCGGCGAGCGGAAGTGGGACACCCTCGGCCAGAGTTACGGCGGTTTCGTGACGCTGACCTATCTCTCGATAGCGCCGCAGGGGCTCGCGCATTGTTACGTCACCGGCGGCCTACCGGGGATCACTGCGAGCGCCGCGGACGTGTACGCCCGCACGTTCACCCGCGCCGCCGCGCGGACCCGCGAGTTCTACGCCCGATACCCCGAGGATGAAGCAGCCATCACCGCACTGGTCGACCACGTGAGCGAGCACGAGGTACGACTGCCGGATGGTGATCTTCTGACACCCCACCGCGTGCGGACGCTCGGTGCCTCATTCGGTATGAGCTACGGTTTCGAGACTCTGCACTGGCTCCTGGACGACGCGTGGGCGGGCACGCAACTGCACCCGCGATTCCTGTCAGAGGTTCAGGTCACGACCGGGTTCATCGACAATGTGCTGTATCCACTGCAGGAGTACAGCTACGCCACAGCGGACGCACCTTCGGCATGGGCGGCACAGCGCGAGTACGACCGACGTCCTGACTTCGCAGCCGATGCCCGCCCGGTACTGATGACTGCAGAGATGATGTTTCCGTGGATGTTCCGCGAGATCCGCGCGTTGCGGCCGTTCGCCGAAGCAGCAGACCTGCTCGCCAGCCGAACCGACTGGCCGCCGCTGTACGACGCGCGGCGGCTGGCCGACAACGAGGTACCCCTCGCCGCGGCCGTGTACTACGACGATCTCTACGTCGACGCACCTCTACAGCTGCAGACCGTGCAGCAGACCGGCAACGCGCGAGCCTGGGTGACCAACGAGTACGAACACGACGGCCTCCGCAGCTCCCCGACTGTCCTGGAGCACCTGTTCGCGATGGGATCAGAACGCTGTTGATACACCGCACGAACGCGGATCGCGACACGCCCGAGGACTTCGACCCGGTCGATATCTCACATGTGAGATAGGGTCTCAGCCATGCCTGAAGACTATTTGGAGCGCGTCGGGACCTTGATCCGCGACGCACGCCGGCAGCGCAAGCTGACCCAGTCCGAGCTCGCGGAGTCTCTGCAGACCTCCCAGAGCGCCGTGGCCCGTATGGAGCAGGGCAATCAGAATCTCAGCCTGGAGATGCTGGCCCGTATCGGTGCCGCACTCGACACCGAGGTCGTCCAGGTCGCCTCCAGCACCCCACTGAACCTACGCATCCAGGGCGGCCGCAAGCTCTCCGGCGAGATCGACGTCCGTACGAGCAAGAATGCCGCCGTCGCGTGCCTGTGTGCGTCCCTGCTCAACAAGGGCAAAACCACGTTGCGCAACCTGGCGCGCATCGAGGAGGTCAACCGGATCACAGAGGTACTGAACTCGATCGGGGTCAAGACCCGCTGGTTGCCCGGAACCAGTGATCTGGAGATCACTCCCCCGGCACGGCTGGACCTGGACTCCATGGATGAGGCGGCCGCGCAACGCACCCGCACGATCCTGATGTTCCTCGGCCCGCTGCTGCACGAGTTCGACGAGTTCAAACTACCGAATGCCGGTGGCTGCGACCTCGGCGCCCGCACCGTCGAGCCGCACATGCACGCGCTGTCCGCATTCGGCCTGAAGGTCGAGGCGAGCCACGGTTACTACACCGCAACCGTGGACCGCGAGGTTGCTGCAGGCGCGACCATCATCCTCACCGAACGTGGTGACACAGTGACCGAGAACGCGCTGTTCGCGGCAGCGCGGTTCGACGGCAAGACGACCATCCGCAACGCCAGCCCCAACTACATGGTGCAAGACCTCTGTTTCTTCCTGGAGAAGCTCGGAGTACGTATCGACGGCATCGGAACGACGACCCTCGCGGTCCACGGTCACCCTCATATCGATCAGGACGTCGAATACTTCCCGTCCGAAGATCCGATCGAGGCGATGTCTCTACTCGCGGCGGCGGTCGTGACCGGCTCGGAGATCACCATCAAGCGGGTACCGATCGAGTTCATGGAGATCGAGCTGACCCTGCTGGGCAGCATGGGGATGAAGTACGAGCTGACCACTGAGTACCAGTCGGCGAACGGGCGCACACGCCTGGTCGACCTGAAGACGATCCCCGGGCCTCTTGTTGCTCCCAAGGACAAGATCCACCCGATGCCGTTCCCAGGTCTGAACATCGACAACCTGCCGTTCTTCGCGGCCATTGCCGCGGTTGCCGAGGGCCAGACAATGATTCACGACTGGGTCTATGAGAACCGCGCCATCTACCTGACCGAGCTCACGGCGCTTGGCGCCAAGGTGCACCTAATGGACCCACACCGGGTGCTGATCGAAGGGCCCACCAAGTGGCGTGCGGCCCAGGTGATGTGCCCGCCGGCGCTGCGTCCGAGCATGGTCGTGTTGCTCGCGATGCTGGCCGCCGAAGGCGAATCAGTGCTGCGCAACGTCTACGTGATCAACCGCGGCTACGAGGACATCTACACCAGGCTGAACGCGCTCGGCGCGGACATCCAGTCCTTCCGGGACATCTGAGCCGACCCGGTCGCAAGCCCGTAGCGCTGATGTCGCGGACGCCGTACCTGGACTGGCCCGGTCCGATCGCGCTGGCTCACCGGGGGTTCTCTCGCAACGGCCTGGAGAACTCAATGGCTGCGTTCGGTGCGGCCGTGGACCTGGGTTACACCTACGTCGAGACCGATGTACACGCCACGGCCGACGGTGAGCTCATCGCCTTTCATGACGCATCGCTGGACCGGGTCGCCGGTGTCGCCGGCGAAGTCGCAGAGGTGTCGTGGACCGAGTTGTCGTCGGTGCGGATCGGTGGGGTGGAGCTGATCCCCCGGTTCGATGAACTGTTGGAGACCTGGCCGCACCTTCGCCTCAACATCGACTGCAAGTCCGATGCAGCTGCCCCCCTTCTCGCGCGGGCAATCGAACGACATGGCGCGTGGGATCGGGTGTGCGTGGCGTCGTTCTCCGACCGTCGCCGCCGAGTGGTGCTGTCACTGCTGTCGCGGCCGGTAGCGACGGTAGCCACTCCGGCGATGGTCGGAACAGCTCTGCTGTTGGGGCGGACACCGTTTGCCCGGATTCCGATCGGCGCTGTCGACTGCCTGCAGATCCCCGAACGCACGCGCAATCTTCCGGTGCTCACCCGCACACTCCTGCGGCAGGCGCATGGCGCCGGTGCCCAGGTCCATGTGTGGACTGTCGACGATCCGGACGCGATGCACCGGCTGCTCGATCTCGGCGTCGACGGGCTGATGACCGACCGCGCGGACCTACTGAAACATGTGCTCATCGAGCGCGGCCAGTGGCACGAGAGGTAGCCGAAAACCCCACACCGACGAGTAGTCGCAGGTGCGGGGCCTCCAGTGGGTGCTCGGTCAGCCGGTCGGGCCGGCTGGGGTGGACGTCGCCTTCAGGCCCTCCTTCTTCAGGGCGGCCAGCACGAAGGTGTTGGTGAAGGTATCGCCGATCTTCACCTTGGAGACGTCGGTGCCGATCGTCTTCGCCATCGCGTAGACGGTCTTCGGGCCACCTGCAGGCATGATCCCGTCGGGTAGGAACTGACCCTTGTCAGTGGTGAGGCCCGCGATGTACTGCGCCTTGCTGATCGTCGCGTTCTGCACGTAATCTGGCGGCAACATGTTCGCGATGTCCGTGGCGGAGTGCGTGCTGATCCAGTGCATGGTCGCCACCAGTGCGTCAACGACTCCTTGCGCTGCCACCTTGTTGTTGTCGACCCACTTCTGGGTGGCGAGCACTGATGCAGCCGGCCAGGCACCGCCGAGAGCGGCCGTGGCACCCTTCGTCGTCGCGAGGTCAATGGCCGAGTAACCGATCTTCTTGGATTCGATTGCACCCACCGTCGGCTGCGTCGTCATTATGCAGTTAGCTGACTTTCGCTGCAGTGCAGCGATGGCGGTCGCCCCGTCATGCACCACGATCGTGCTGTATTGCTTCTTCGTGATGTTCTGCTGGGACGCCAGGAATTGGGTGAGTTGGTCGGTGCCGGAGCCCAGGTCCGTCACGCCGAGATTCTTACCCTTGAAGTCTGCTGCGGAGTGCACGGCACTGTCCGTGCCGCACATTTCCCGTTCACCGGGAGCTCCGGACAACTGCGCGATGTCGACCACGTCCTTGCCCTTGGACTGGAAATCGATGGTGTGGACGTACCACGCGCCGGCCATATCGACCGAGCCGGACACCATCGCGTCTTCCGCGCCAACACCGCCGTTTGCTTCGGTGGACAACACCATGTTGACGCCGTACTTCTTGTAGAAACCGAGCTTCTGAGCCAGTTCGTAGGGTAGATAGATCTGCTTGTCGATTCCGCCGACCATCATCTTCACCGTCGGCATGGAGGCGGAGCTGCTTGTTCCGCCGCCACCACTTGCGCTTTTACTACTCCCACTGCTGCTGCTACCGCATGCCGCAACACCGAGTGCCATGGCGCCGACTGCGGCCACACTTACAACGCGCTTGTACATCTGTATACCTTCTTCTTTTCAATATTCGATAGCGGAAAGATCGTCACATTCCAGCGGAAATCTCCGCTCTACTCGCCGGGCGCCACGACAACACGCGCTTCTCCAACAGGGTGATGAGGAATTCTGCAGCCAGAGTGATGACAGCGATGATCGCCATACAGGCAAATACGGTGTTTGGATCGAGGTGGCCTTGCGCCTGAGTGATGATCAGGCCCAAACCACGCGTGGATCCGAGGATCTCTCCCACCAGAGCGCCGATGATGGCAAATCCGAAGGCCGTGTGCAGGCTCGCGATGATCCATGTCAGTGCCGAAGGGATCGTGACATGCCGGGCGACCTGAAGCGGCGAGGCCCCGAGTACACGAACGTTCGCAGCCAAGTTGGGGTCTACCTCCCGCACACCTTGGAACGCGTTGAAGAAGACGATGAAGAAGACAAGTACTGCTGCAAGCAGAACCTTGGGAAGAATGCCGAGGCCAAAGGCCACCAGAAAGATTTCCCCGAGGACAATCCGAGGTATCGCGTTAAAGATTTTGATATATGGCCCCATCACGTCCGACAAGAAGCGGTTCTGACCAAGAAGCAGACCCAGGATGCAGCCTGTGATCGACCCGAGGAAGAAGCCGTAGACCGCTTCTTTGAGGGTGACGCCGATGTCCGCCCAAATTGAGCCGAACGATGTCCCCTTCGTGAACAGCGTCACGAGAGATTGCCAGATGAGTGACGGCTCGCCGTAGAAGAACGGGTCCAGAGTCTTCGTCATGGCCAGGACCTGCCAGCCACCGAGAAAAAGAACCGCGGCGCCGATTCGGGCGATCCAGAGCAATGCGCGACGCTTGCGGCGAGCGTTATTGCTGGCTTCTCTGATGGACTCCTCGCTCTCTTCATTACGGGTCTCGTTCGCGTTCTTCAAATCCATACTCATGCTGCGCCCGCTGTCTGCGCGTAGGCGCGATCGACTTCGTCCTTCAACGACGCCCAGATCTTGTTCTGCAGCTCAAGGAACCGTGGCTGATGGCGAATCTCCTGGACCTGTCCTCGTGGTCGCGGCAGGTCGATCTCGAAGCTCTCTTTGATCGATCCAGGGCTACTTGTCATCACGAACACGCGATCGGCGAGCGCGACTGCCTCGTCGAGATCATGAGTGATGAACAACACCGAGGGACGGGTCTGCTCCCACAGGCCCAACAGCTCGGTCTGCATGATGGCTTTGGTCTGCACGTCGAGCGCACCGAACGGTTCATCCATCAGAAGAATCTGCGGTTCGTTGATCAGGGCTGCTGCCATTCCGACCCGCTTACGCATACCTCCCGACAACTGATGTGGGTAGCGGTCCTCGAATCCCGCCAACCCGACTCTTCGCAACCAGTCACGGGCCAGGACGGTGGCATCCTTCTTGTTCATGCCGTTCAGCGTCGGACCGATCATCACGTTGCCGAGCACGCTCTTCCAAGGAAATAACGCATCGACCTGGAACATGAAGCTGACACCTTTGGTGATGCCACGAACTGGCTCACCACCGACACGGACGCTTCCACCGCTCGGCTTCTCGAGACCGGACACCTGGCCAAGAGTGGTGGACTTGCCGCATCCGGTCGGTCCGACGATCGCGCAGAATTCTCCTGGCTGTACTGTCAAAGTGACATCACGAATGGCTGTGAAAGCCTCACCCTTAGGCGTTACGAACCGCTTTGTGAGATTTACCAACTCAATCTTTACGGGTTTCCGATGCGTCGCAGAAGCGACTCTAGAACTTCCCTTTTCGTCTGTCGACATGCGTTGCCCTTCACTCTTTCCCTGGCTCGACGGGTGGTTCGTTGTCCTCGGACCAGAACCTACGATGTGACGACAATCACCGTCGAGATTGCGCGCGCAACGCCTGTTACGTGTATTCCGAAGGGTTTTGCGCGTTTTGCTCACCAAGCTTCGTGTTGCTCACGGCTGTGCGCGACGCCACACTGATGTGTGATGCGTACTCGAATGCGCCGACTATCCAGCCAGATCTTCGTAGCTCAGCTGGTCATCTTGACGACCACGATCCTCATCGGCTTTCTGTTGCTGATTACCCGCGAGCGAAGCCATCTCGACAGCCAGTACCAGGCGCGCGCAGCGTCCATCGCCAAGACCACCGCCCAAGTTCCCGACATCAGGAAATGCATGCAGCGCGAGGCCCCGGGGTGTGCCTCGACCATTCAGCGCCTGGCCACGGACGTCACTATGACGACCGATGCGTCCTATGTGGTGATCATCGATATGGATCGAGTACGGCACTCCCACCCCGACCCCGCCCTCATAGGTCAACAGGTCAGCGAACCGATCGTGGTCACCGACGGACGTACCCACGTCGGGGTCGATGACGGCAGCACCGGGCGTTCCGCCAACGCCCGGGCTCCGCTGTACGGCCCGGACGGCCGGCTGGTCGGCGAAGTCTCGGTCGGCCTGCAGGAGAGTTCGGTGTCCGCAGCCCTGTGGCAAGAGCTGCCCTCGTACGCCGCCTGGTTGGGTATTGCCCTCGGCCTTGGCGCCATCGCCTCCTGGGGCTTGGCGCGCCGGCTCAAACAACGCACCTTCGGCCTGGAGTTGGATGAGATCTCCCTACTGCTGCAGGAACGGGAGGCGACGCTGCACGGAGTGCGCGAGGGCGTCATCGCCTTCGACACGCTGGGACGAGTGAGCATGGTCAATGACGAGGCGCAGCGACTACTCGGCCTGAGTGTCTCGGCCGTCGGGCACCTGCTGCCCGAGCTGCTGCCGCCGGGACCATTGCGAGATGCGCTGACCGGCGACGACAACACGCCCGATGACCTGGTGCTCACCGACGACTACGCGCTCGTCGTCAACCGGATGCCGGTGCGCCTCGCCGGCAGGTCAACCGGCGCCGTCGTTACATTGCGCGACCGCACCGAACTGGCCGCACTGCTGCGCGAACTTGACGGCGAGCGCGGGCTGACCGACTCCCTGCGCGCCCAACAGCATGAATTCGCCAACAGAATGCACACCGTCGCCGGCCTGTTGGAGCTCGGCGAAACGCAGGAGGCGATGGTCTATCTGACAGAGATTCAGGGCACAGCAGCGGAGTTCGACCACACTCTGCGCAGCCACATCGCGGCGCCGCAAATTGTGGGTCTCATCCTGGGCAAGGCCGCTGAGGCCAATGAACGGGGAATTCAGCTGGAGGTTTCGGGCGATACCTGGCTCGGCGAGGCACCCGACAGATTGCAACTTCTGACAATGGTGCTGGGCAACCTCATCGACAACGCGATGGACGCGCTGACCGGGCGTCCTACGCCTCGGGTGATCGTCGTGCTGATCGTCGAGGACGATGACACGGTCGTCGTCACGGTGAGCGACAACGGGCCCGGCATCCCGCCTGGCCTGGTGCCTCGTATTTTCCTTGACGGGTACAGCACGAAGTCATCTGCCGGCGGTCGACTGCGTGGTCTGGGTCTCGCCCTCGTGTACCGGTCAGTCACAAAATTAGGGGGCTCCGTTGCCGTCACGACGGGCGCCGCCGGCGTGGGTGCCACCCTAACGGTCACCCTGCCGAGAGAGCAGTCCACACCCCGTCCGTTGACCGCTGAATCGGGGGTTCGGCGGTGAGGACATCTCCGATCAAGGTGCTCGTGGTCGATGACGACTACCGGGTAGCGGGAATTCACGCGGCATATGTGCAGCGCACGGACGGATTCGAGGTGGTGGGGCAGGCGCACACGGCAACCGACGCCCGCGACCTCGCGGCGTCGCACACCCCTGATCTGGTTCTGATGGACATCTACCTACCCGATGGCAATGGATTGGAGGTGATCCGAAAGCTGTTGAAGAAGCCACCATCACCCGATGTGATCGTGATCTCTGCGGCACGCGACCTGGACGCTGTGCGCAACGCGATGCAGCTGGGTGCACTGCACTATCTCGTCAAACCCTTCGGATATCAGGCACTCGCCGAACGGCTGATCGCCTATCGCACCCTGCACAACTATCTCGATGAGTTGGGCGAGTCACCCCAGCAGACCGAAGTCGACAAACTCTTCGGCATCCTGCGTACCCCGGTGAGCGTGGGCCAAGCTCCCAGCAAGGGGCACTCGGCTCCAACCTTGGAACTGGTGCGCAACACCGTACGGGCCGCTCCGACTGACATTTCGGCCGCCGAGGTGGCCGATCTGGTCGGAATCAGTCGGGCCACTGCTCAGCGGTATCTGACCTACTTGGAACGACATGGCGTCGTCACCCTGCAACTGCGATACGGCGTCGCCGGCCGCCCAGAGCACCGATACCGAATGACGAACAGCTGATGCGCTGATCTGCGCTCATGCCGGCTCACGGCGATCGCAGCGGCAGAGTCAGCGCCCGGGCCCGCGCAGCAGGAAGTTTCTGCACCACGCGACATCCCGCCGCACCCAGGAAGCAGACGCAGTTGGCGTCGGCCGAGCGATGACTTCGTCTACGACGTCGTCATCGTAGGGAGCGGACAAGACGCAGTCATCGTTGGCGAACTTGCTCACCAGACCCCGGACGAACGCGCCCACACCCCAGGACCCACGCTGTCCAAGTTGTGTCCCGAACTTGACCTGTGATGGGTTGCCGACATGTCATCTTCGGAGGATGTTTCACCCTAAACACCCTCCGAAACTGACATCTCGGCCGTGCAGATGTCAGCCCGCGACGTAGGCCGCGAGGTATTCACCGGTCAGTGTCGACGCATCCGCGACCAGGTCTGCGGGGGTCCCCTGGAACACCACGCTGCCCCCGTCGTGGCCGGCGCCGGGGCCTAGGTCGATGATCCAGTCCGCGTGCGCCATTACCGCTTGGTGATGCTCGATCACGATCACCGACTTACCCGAATCCACCAACCGGTCCAGCAGCACGAGTAGCTGCTGGACATCGGCCAGGTGCAGACCGTTCGTCGGCTCGTCCAGGACGAATACGTCGGCCTTGTCGCCGAGGTGGGTCGCCAGCTTGAGGCGCTGGCGTTCGCCGCCGGACAAGGTGCTGAGCGGCTGTCCGAGGCAGATGTAGCCAAGGCCTACATCGGCCAACCGCAGCAGGATCTTGTGTGCGGCAGGAATGGCTGCTTCGCCCGCGGCGAAGAACTGGGCCGCGTCCGATACTGACATCCCGAGTACCTCAGCAATGTTGCGACCACCGAAGGTGTGCTCGAGGACGGACATGTCGTAGCGCTTACCGTCACAGACCTCGCAGGTGACAGCGACTCCGGCCATCACGGCCAGGTCGGTGTAGATGACGCCCGCGCCTTTGCAATTCGGGCAGGCGCCCTCGGAATTGGCACTGAACAACGCAGGTTTGACGTCATTCACCCTCGCGAACGCTTTGCGGATCGGGTCCAACAGCCCGGTGTACGTTGCGGGGTTACTTCGACGCGAGCCACGAATCGGACTCTGATCAACCGTTGTCACACCGTCACGGCGAGCAACCGACTCATGCATGAGCGAACTCTTGCCGGAGCCGGCCACACCGGTCACCACGCACAGCACACCGAGCGGTATGTCGACGTCCACCTCCCGCAGGTTGTGAGCGGCAGCACCACGCACCTGCAGAGCACCGGTGGACGCGCGCAGTTGACCTTTCAGCACCGTCCGATCATCCAGGTGCCTGCCCGTCGCAGTCCCGCTGTCGCGCACGCCGGCGACGGTGCCCTCGAAGCAGACCCGACCACCGGCGGTACCCGCGCCTGGTCCGAGATCGACCACGTGATCAGCGATCTCGATGGTCTGCGGTTTGTGCTCGACAACGAGGACGGTGTTGCCTTTATCGCGCAGCTGCAACAGCAGGGCGTTCATCCGCGCAATGTCGTGCGGGTGCAGGCCCGCGGAGGGCTCATCGAAGACATAGGTCACGTCCGTCAGTGCTGACCCCAGATGGCGGACCATCTTGACCCGCTGTGCCTCACCCCCGGACAACGTGCCGGAGGCTCGATCAAGGCTCAGGTAGC
>JALYUK010000457.1 GCA_030853805.1 Actinomycetota bacterium
CTCGTGGCCCTTCGACTGGGTGCCTCAACACCAGCCAGTCTTCAAGGGTCACGAGCCCTTCTACCTCAACGCCACGCCCTCACCCGGAACCGCGAAGAGCCACATTGAGGGTCGAGAATCCTTGACACCTCGAGCGCCGCGATGCAAGATAAAGACCTAATGGTTCGGTCTGTTTTGAGTGAGAAGTTGTCGCTTTTCCTGGGTGCCAGGTTCGCTGATCTGACTGATTGGAACGGGAGACTTTGATGACGGTTGCCACTCAGGACACGTCCGAGCGCCTCGCAAAGATCCTTGAGGCCGTCCGGGCACTTGGACCAACCTTGCGTGAGCGAGCGGTGGAGGCGGAACAGGCTCGCCGCCATTCCGACGAGACGATCGCTCAGCTCGACGCCACTGGCGCATTCAACATCGGCAGTCCTGCTGAGTTCGGCGGCGACGAACTGACCGTTCGGCAGCAGCTCGACGTCGTTACCGAGGTATCCAAGTGGGACGGTTCGGCTGGGTGGATCGTCTGGGTGGCAGCATCGACGAACTGGCTTCCCGCAGGGATGGGCGCTCGCGTGGTGGAGGAGGTCTACGGACCTAGCTGGGTAGGGCCGAGGGTTTCGGGTTCGAGCCATTTTCCGTCGTCGCGCGGCCGCGCAAAGCGGGTCGAGGGTGGGTGGATCGTTAGCGGTGGCCCGTGGACGTTCGCCAGTGACTCGCTGTGGGCGCCGTACACCAACTTGGGTTGCATCGCCGACGACGGCGACGGCCCCTACCTTGTGGGTTTGCAGGTTCCGTTCGATGAGCTCATCTTCCTGGACGACTGGAAAGTGGCGGGAATGCGCGCCACCGGCAGTGTCTCGATCAAGCCTGTAACTGATGAGCTCTTCGTCCCGGATTATCGCGGTGCGGACTTCCGTGATGTCACCGGCGCCCGGATCGACAACGGGCTCACGGGATCGCTGTGGAAGGCCCCGTCGCTGGGCTGGGCCTTCAGTTTGATGGCGGGCATGTCGATCGGGATCGTGCAAGGGACCCTGGAGCGGTTCCTTGAGCGCTCGGCCGGCCGACCCATCCGGGGGACTACGTACACCAACCAGTTGGACGCACCACTCACTCATCTGATGCTTTCTGAAGTCCATTCGAAGCTGCAATCGGCAAGGTTGATGACCCAGGCCAACGCCGCGGAGACAGACGGATTGGGAGCACTCGCCGCTGCGGGTACCCCAGCAGACCCGGAGTATCTGCAACGTTTCAGCGCCAGGGTGCTCGTCGAAACTGCTTACGCGGCAAAGTGGTGCGCCGAGGCCATCGAGCTACTGCAACGAAACTCCGGCTCGACCGCAATCATGGACTTCGAGCCGATTCAGCGCGCCTGGCGAGACGCGCGAGTAGTCACGTTGCACGGCGCGCTCAACCTTGAGGCGCTCGCTGAGAACCACGGCCGGCTAATGGCGGGGCGCCAACCGCATCAGTTCGCCGGAATCACAACACTGGACCGCTTCGCCCCCGTACCGCTGCCGAATGGCACCTGAGTGAGCACCAACGAGCCTTGGCCATACGACGCCTCTCGCGGAACAAATCAAGCCCTTGGTCTGCTCGTGGCCCAGCGATTTACAGTGATCCATGGCGGAGGCACCATCGATCCAACTAGGGCACTCGAACTTCGCGAGGCGGTCACTATGTGGACCCTCGCCGCCCAGCCTGGGGTCGCCCGATCAGTGGACGTATGGGCCACGTCGTGGAATCGGATGGTGGCTGGCTGCCTAGCCACGGCCGCCGCATTCGGCGCACCGCTATGCACCTGGCACCTTCCGATCGCCGACGATTTAGTCGCAGACTTGGAAGCTAGCGGAATCGTGGTCCGACATCGGCGAGCCCGTCAGTGCACCGTCGATGACGCGGAGCTGCGAGCGATCTGCCAGGGCTGGCCGCTCCGCTACCTCTGATAGGTGCTTCGAACTCATGGACGCTTTGCACGACAAAGTATGTCTCATCACCGGGGCTGGCTCGGGCATCGGGGCCGCGATCGCCCAACGATTCGCGCGTGAGGGCGCGGTCGTAAACGTTGCGGACATCAACGCCGACGGGGCTCGCGCCGTGGCCGAAGGACTGCAGCGAAGCGGAGCGGTATCTGCCCGGCCGGTGACCCTGGACGTAACGAACGCCGAAGCGGTCGAACTCGCGATCGATCGCATCGTCGCAGAGCACGGCAGGATCGATGTTCTGGTGAACAATGCAGGATTCGCGACCGCACCGAAGCCTGGGCAGGCTGAGCGGGTCGCGTCGGTGTACGCCCGACGTGCGGCCGGCGAACCTGCCGGTTCCATGAGCATCACAGTCAATCTCACCGACGCGGAATTTCATGCGATTGTCGCTGTGCATCTGTTCGGCACGTTCAACTGCACTCGCGCGGTGCTTCGTCACATGGAGCCACGCGGACGCGGTGCCATCGTGAACGTCGCCTCGGTCGCTGGGATGATCCCGTATCCAGTTGCGCCTGACTTGGGTGCAGTCAAGGCGGCGCTGATCGGATTCACGCGGTCGGTTGGCTTCGAGGTGTCGGGTGCCGGGATCCGGGTTAACTGCGTCGCCCCTGGAATCGTCGACACGCCACCGTTGCAACGCGCCCTCGGAGCGCGTGAACGCGCCAGCCAGAAGATCGGCGTCGGGCGCCCGGGGGAACCGGACGAAGTTGCCGCCGCCGTGCTGTGGCTTGCCAGTGACGAGGCGTCCTATTGCTATGGCGACGTGCTCAGCGCCGGCGGCGCCTGGCTGGGCTGAGCTTCACAGCCGAACTAGACCACCATCTACAACCAACGTCTGAGCGCTCACGAACGACGCGGCATCGGAGGCAAGCCAGGCAACCGCCCCGGCGACGTCGTTCGGATTGGCTAGACGCTTGACAGCCTGCTGATGGGCCATGTTCTCGAACAGCTGCATGCGTTGCTTTCGCGCGTCAGGACTGTCGTGGCCCGCGAGCATCCCCTCGGTGGGGGTAGCCCCGGGTGCGACGCAGTTGACGGTGATCCCGTGTCGGCCAACCTCGGATGCGAGTGAACGCGTGAAGCCGATGATCGCCGCCTTGCTGGTGACGTAGTGCGTCACCCCTTCGACGGGCAGGCCGACCGTGTTCGACGTCAGGTTGATGATCCGACCGAATCCGCGCTCGATCATGCCCGGGACTACCGCCTTGCAGAACAAGAAGACAGAGGTCAGATTCACCGCGAGCGTCCGCTCCCAGAGTTCGAGATCGACGTCCTCGAACGGTCGCCGCGGGTAGATGGCGGCGTTGTTGACCATCACGTCGCAGCATCCGAGCTCGTTCTCGACTGCCCTGATCGCTGCCGCTACGTCCGTCGGTATCGACACGTCGCACCGAATCGGTAGCGCTCGGACACCCAGTGCGCGAATTGCGATGGCAGTCTCAGTCGGCTCGGTGATGTCAGCGATGGCGATGTCGTAACCGTTTTCAGCCAGCCGGACTGCGGTCGCCCGTCCAAGCCCGCGTGCTCCGCCGGTGACCACCGCCACCTTCGCCGACGTGCCATCGCGGCTCATCGGTCACCCTCCGTAGACGAGTACAGCGCGTCGAGTTCGCGCTGGACGAACTGCTCGAACGTCGTCGGTTCGCGACCGAGCAGCCACGTGAGAACGTTCGGGTTACCGATGAAATCGTGACTGCTGTACCGGTCACTGATCGCCTGCGCCACGCGCGTTTGATAGGGAGATTGGCTGAGGTCATCGGTGCCGAGAGCCGCCTTCATGAAGTCGTCGGATGGGATCTGCTCTGCCGCAACCTCCCGGCCGACGATGGACGAGATCACGCGAGCGAGGTCGTGCGCGGTGTGCCTGCCTGGCGCTACGAGTTCGTATGTCGCTCCTGCATGGTGTTCGCTGTTGGTCAGCACGGCGGTAGCAACCTCGGTCACGTCGTCTAGAGCGACCATCGACTGGTGGCGATCAAGCGACCAGGACAACCGGAACACGCCATGTTCGAAGGCCGGGATGAGTCGATGCCGCAGCATGTAGTTAGCCGGCTGCAGGATCGTGAATTCGAGCCCGGACGAGAGCAATTGCTCCTCGAGGTCCCGCTTGATCTCGTGCTGAATCAGGTCCGTGGTGATCGCGTGCAGTACCGAACTGAAGACGAAATGTGCGACCCCGGCGGTGCGTGCAGCGTCGATGACCGCGAATCCCATTGCACGTTCCTGGGGGTGGAGTGCCGGGCCGATGTAGTAGACCTTGTCGACGTCGTTCATGGCCCGAGCGAGTACGCCGGGGTCGCTGATGTCTCCAATGATGATGTCGGAGACGCCAGCGTCGTAGAGCACGCGAGCGGACTGGTCTGACCGAACGCAGGCGCGAACCGTCACGTCGGCTGCCACGAGTCGAGGAATCAGTAGTTTGCCCTGATTGCCGTTGGCTGCGGTGACCAGAACCGTCATTGCGTGCTCCCCGGGCCGTGCTCGTGTGCAAGCAGGTGCTGCATGAGCAGGTCGGCCGCGAAGTCGTTGGAGGGGTCTCGCCACACGCTGTGCACATGGTTAGCGTTGTCCTCGGCGTTGTCGAACTCGATCAAGGTGACCGGTCCCTGGATCCGGAAGTAGTGTGGTTGGTCGATCGCGGTGCCACCTGCCCACGCGAAGTGCAGTGCTTCGACTCCGCCGGCGCCACTGATTCGATCCATCTCGAAGCCGACCAAGCCGGGGCGCGCCCGGTCAACGAAATGTCCAAGGAGTGTGTCGAAGTCTTCGCGTTGCGCAGCTGACAGATCACCTACCCTGATTCCCCGCGGATGGGCGCGGAAGTAGGCCAGAGCACGTCGGTCCTCGTCTGTAATCATGGCGTCGCGCCGCCCGACTCCGTGATACGCGGGGTATTCGACCTCGCCCGGACTCGCGACCGTGCGGGTGACGAAGTCTGCCGGCGGCTTCGAGTGAATGACTGCTTGGGCTTGCTGTGCCGAGGTCAGGCCGTCGAGTAACGTGAAGGCCGCGTCCTCCTCCTCGCCGAGGATGCGAAAGGGCCCGAAGCGGGCAGGTTCGGCACCGATCAGGAACGGGGTGGCGTTGACCAGCTCGCCGTCCACGACGGTGACGTTGATCGACAGGTGGTGACCGACCAGGCGCCACCCCCAGGTGGTGTCCGGCTGTGGCTGGCCGAAGAAGCTGAGGAAGTAGCCGCGGGCATCGCGGAACGTCGCCGCGACGTGACCGAACACGGGCAGGTTCAGCTCTCGCAGCACGTGCTCGTTCGCCATCACCTGCACTACGCGTGCGTAGGCCGGGATGGACATCGACTCCGCGATCAGCCGGTGTCCCAGAGTCTCTTGGTGTCGGTCCAGCGCGCTCAACGGGAGTCCGTGACGACCGGACTCTGGGAGGAAGTTCCAATGCGTGCGGCTTGGGTCGGTGTGGGGGAGCAGCACCCGCGAACGCTGGTCACCGGTCAGGCTGTCGAAAAATCCCATCGCGGCGAACGTGAGCACGGTGGCATCGAACGACCCGTCCGGGTGCGGGAGATGTTCGTGAGGAAGCCGTTCACCCGGCACTGGATCGCGCTTGCTCGTCATGATGTCGGTCCTCCCGGTGAGGTCGGTTCGAGCGCCTGGCGTAGTTGTGAGACAAAGCGCGCGACGTCGGAATGGGCGCCGGCGGCAAACACGTAGAAGTCCGGTCGAGCTAGGAAAGCATCGCAGTGATGGGTGGCGAACCAGCGGTCGTAGCCGCCGTCGATGTCGTGAATTGCGCCCGCACCAGACACGTCGGCGAGCATGCCACCGAGGTTCTTGAACCAGGCCAGGTCGTCAGCGTCCAGGTTCTCAGCAGGATCTCCGCCGCGGCTGATCAACTGCCAGTCGCCACCGACGACATCGTCGAACAAGCCGACTTGTTCGCCGACGCACACGCGGGCCTGCGGGGCGAGCCGTCCATCCGTGCGGTTGCTCGCAATCGTCAGCGATGGCTCGCCCAGTCTGGGATGCGGCGGTTGCCGGGTCGCTTCCTCCGGATCACGGGCCCTTTCGATCATCGCTGCATCCCGGGCTGCCGCACGTTCGACGTCCAGTTCGCAGATGACGCGCCCGGCGGCCACTGCACCGTCGATGATTTCTCGCACATGGCCGCTGCGCTCGGGTCCGTAGCTGTCGAGCAGGGTCGGGCCGGCCAGCCCGCGATGGACGAGACTCAACCGCCAGGCCAGTGCGCGCGCGTCCCTCAGCCCGGCGCAAAGCCCCTGTCCGAGGAACGGGGGCATGAGGTGGGCGGCGTCGCCGGCGAGAAAGACCCGACCGCTCTGCCAGTTCTTTGCCCACCGCCCGCGGAAGGTGTACACGGCGTGCCGCTCGAGTCGAGCGGTGTGCGGCGTAACGCCCCATGG
>JALYUK010000479.1 GCA_030853805.1 Actinomycetota bacterium
GGTTGACCCGGGCCTTGCAATAGGTCGCGTCCAAGAACACGTAGGGAAAGGCCATCGCGGACAGGTCCCGGCCGGTGAACGCACCAACTTCCAGATCCAAGTCAGCGCAAATCCGTGACACCTCGGATTTTCCAGATCCCGCTGTCGGCGCCGAGGGCTTTGACGAGGTCATCAACTTTCCGGGTCGAAACCCCGTGTAGGTAGGCCTCCATCACCACCGCGAACAACGCCTGATCCACTCGGCGTCGCCGTTCCAGCAGTGAGGGAAAAAAACTCCCGCGTCGTAGTTTCGGGATCCGCAGTTCCCGGTGACCTGGACTGCGGATCAGCAGAACATCGGCGGTGTCGATTCTCACCGGGACACCATCCACGTCGCGGTCATCACCAACCTCGGGCACCCGGTGGCTGACCAGGAGTTCGCGACCACGACCGCCGGCTACCGGCGCGCGGTCGCGTGGCTGATCGAACATGGCCCCTCACAGGCGGTCGGGATCGAGGGCACCAGCAGCTATCGAACCACTGCGAGGGCTGAACATCGCCCGCCGGTCAGCGCTGAAGGCCCAGCAGGCTGCGTGGCGTCAGATCGGCTCCCGCCTGGTCAACGCCCCGACCCACCTGCGTGACCGGTACCGGGACCTGCCCGAGGCGAAATTCGTTGCGGCGCTGAGTAGTACCCGACCCGAGCAGCTCCATGACGGCGACGACGCGGACCTCCTCTTCGCGATGCGGTCCCTGGCCCGACGCCACCGCGACCTCAGCGAAGAGATCACCGCCCTCGAGCAACGGATGCTCTACCGGGCCTCCGCCGCGAACCCGGGCCTGCTCGCCGTCAAAGGCGTCGGCCCCCTGGTCGGCGCTCAGCTGCTGATCACCGCCGGCGACAATCCCGACCGCTACCGAGCCTGGCTCATTGCCGCTTGACAACGCATAGGAGCATTAATCCCCCGATCTCTGAGCGGGCGGGAGTGGGGCTCGACGCTGGGTCGTAGTTTTTTGCCGATGGGCGGAGCTCGGGACAAGATTCCCCCCGCCGAGCTGCTCACGAAGCCGGGGCATGGTTCAGATTGCGTAGGGGTAGAGCACGAGTGCGTAGGCGGTGTATGAGGCGCTGGCCACGGCGGCGAGGGCGTAGACGAGATTTTGTCGTCGCCCAGTGGGGCCTGTTACCCAGGTGATGATCGGGATTAGCAGGATGAAGGCGGGGACCATGAGGCGAATTTTGGAGTTCATGATGCCGTCGCTGCCCAGGACCTGAGCGAGAGTGACCAGGGTGTAGCTCCATAGTGCTGCAGGAGTTTTGCGCACGGTGAGGAAACACAGCATGACCGCGGCAACGACGACCAGGGCCGTGACGACGTCCAAGAGGGCCGGCGCGGTCGTGAAGGCGGTGTGTATGTATTGCAGGGTTGCGGCGCCGAAGTCAAAACGAGTGTTCCAAATGTGGGATTGAAGTTGGAACCAGGCCAGGGGGGCGCCCATGCGCCAGCCCACCCAGGCCAGGTAGGCGAACATGCCCAGGGCTGAAAGTGCCGCGGCTGCGGCGACCTGGCCCAGTCGTCGCGCCTGGGGCCACCCTGGATGTTCTGAGCGGATCTGGCCGATCCCGACGACGAGAATGGCGCAGGAAAGGCCCACTGATGTTGGCCGCACGGTGCCGGCGCAGAGCGTGAGCAGACTGCAGGCCCACAGCTTCCCGTCGATGGCTTTGACCAGCGCCCAAGCCGCGAGGCAGCAGAACAGGCTCTCGGAGTAGGGCATCATCAAGACGATGGACATGGGTGCCACGCTGACCAACGCCACCCAGGCGAGGATCTGCCGCTGGGTGAGATTAAGTCGCCGGCCCAACGCGCTCAGGGCGCCCACAAAACCTATGGACGAGACGAGTGATACCACCACCGCCCCGAGAAGAGTGGGCAAGACCCCGTTCAGGCTCGTCACGCGGACCAAAGCCGGGTACCCGGGGAAGAATGCGGGCGACTGAAGGTTTGCAGGGTTAAAACTGAACAGGTACCCATGCTCGGCAATGGCCAGGTAGTGGTGGGCGTCCCAGGATGAGAAGACCGATACGAAACTGCGGCCTTGGACCACACAGAAGACCGTAGTGACCGCAAGCACCAGCAACTGGCCGAGAACAAAAATTAGAAGCGCGGGTCGCGCATTCGGTCTCTTTGGACCAGCACGTCGGGACGCTGTATCGCCGAGCGAACCCGACGGTGGATCAGCGAGGCTCGCGCCAGTCACACCCACACCCGCTTTCGTGATTGCCCCGCAGGCGCGCGCTCAGTCAATTCTTCTTCACCGGCCTACCCGCATTGTCACGCCGACGTCGCACGTGCGCGCCGCAACCCTACGACGAGAAGGTGGTGTTCATCCAACCAATTGATGAGGAAGACTTCACCGGATGCAACAGGGAAGCGGACGATGAGCAATATTGACAGTGTTTAGCGCAGCCGTTTCCTACGTTCCTGAGCCTTGATCCACCGACGAGTGTGGTGTTGTAGCGGGTCGTGAGGTGCGGATACCTCTGCGGTGCGGGAGGATTGGACTTGCGACAGTTCAACTCAACCCGGCCCGGAGAGGCATCCGACAAGTGCAAGCATCGCACAAGGTTTCTGCCCGTTTTGATGACCCGAACCTGATGGGTTCGGCCGGTCTGGTCCCCGTGATGCGCTTGGCGCAGCGGGCCGGGCTGCACGGCCTGCTGGACGCGCATTTGAGCGTCCCATCACCGAATGCGGGGTTGAAAGCGGCCGGTGTCATCGCGGGAATGCTCGCTGGCGCCGACAGCATTGATGACCTGGGCGTGTTGCGGCACGGCGGGATAAGCAAGGTGTTCACCGACGTGCGGGCACCCTCAACGTTGGGCACGTTCCTACGCAAGTTCACCTTCGGGCACGTGCGGCAACTGGACGCGGTCGCCTCCCGGACCTTGACCGGTCTGGCGAGGAGCGTGCCCCGGTTACTGGCCGGGACCGGCGCGGGTGGGATGGCATTTATCGACGTGGACGACACCATCCGCGGAGTGCACGGGTACGCCAAGCAGGGCGCCGCGTACGGGTACTCCGGCGTGAAAGGGCTCAACGCTCAACTCGCCGCGTTATCTTCCCCGACGTGCGCACCGGTGATTGCTGCAGCCCGGCTACGTAAAGGCAACACGGTCTCTGGTCACGGCGCGCCTCGCCTCATCGCTGACGCTGTGAAGGCGTCCCGGGCCGCCGGGGTGTCCGGTCAGGTGATGGTCCGCGCTGATTCGGGGTACTACCGCCAAGACGTGATCGCTGCCGCGATCACCGCAAAAGCGTGGTTCTCCGTCACGGTCCGGATGGGACCCACCGTCCGCCGGGCCATCACCGCTATCCCCGACAACGGCTGGACCACGATCAAGTACACCGACGCGATCTGGGACAACGAGCAGCACCGGTGGATCTCTCAAGCCGAAGTCGCCGAAATTGACTTCACCGCGTTCACCTCCCACCCCAAGGGCCGGCAGGTCCCGTGCCGGTTGGTCGTGCGCCGCGTCCCACGACTGGACACCACCGGCATCGCTGCGAGCAAACGTGGCCAGGACCCGTTGTTCACCACATGGCGCCATCACGGGTTCATCACCAACTCCACCCT
>JALYUK010000002.1 GCA_030853805.1 Actinomycetota bacterium
GCATGGGAGAGGTTTGCTGGGGGTGAATCACGGAACTCGCCTTTGATTGCGATGGGCTCGGCTCGGGCAGCACGACCTCCGCGACGAGGAAAGCCGAAAGTCAGGCCTCGTCGCGGCAGCTAAGAAGAAGTCCGTATGCCGCACGCATTGGCGTAACCCTAGGCCCCGGGGTTGTTACTCGTCCACAGCGGGCGACAAGTGGCTAAGACCCACGTTTCACCGTCAACGGCGACGCCGGCACCGATTGTCAGCGGAACTGCGGCAGGGTGTGACCGGGTCCGCATTCACCGAACGCGATGTGCCCCAACTACTGGGTCATTGACCGGCTCGGCTCGGCGCTGCGCTGTGCGCTCAGTCGAAAGCCGTTACGCCGGTCACCGTAGGAACCAGCAGGATTCCAGCCCTCGCACCCACCTTGCTGTAGACGCTGGGCGAATTGAAGACCGGCACATCGGACCCGACCGCCACGCCGGCTACCTTCTTCAAGCTCACCCGATCCCAACCGGCGAGCGTGTTTGTGTGGGAGTCCAGTGCCCAGACGACATCCCCGAGTACGACCGGTGAGCTGTCCGCTCCGGACAGCCGCGGCCCGACTTCTGCAGAGGCCACCTCGATGACCTGGATGCCGCCACCGCGGCAAGAGACGAAGAGTCGCTGCGTGCGGGCGTCATACGCCGGCCCACCATCCGGGTCGCTCCCGCAGACACCGGGGATCTTGGCGACCACGCTCAGGTCGCCCGATCGCAGCAGAAAGCCGACATCGGTCTTGCCGACCCCGAACACCATTCCGCCCGGAAGCAGGACGGGGTTTGCGGTCGACACATCCTCGTCACCGCCGGCTTCACGGTCCTTATACGCAGCCACCGGCGCCAGCTCTGCGTTGAGCTTCACGACACTCTCGGTGTACTTCTTCGGGTCCGGGCCGCCCTGCGGGGGATCAGGATTGGCATTCCCGGTCGACACGTAAATATCACCGGCGCCATTGATCGCGGGCGCGCCACCGGACTGCCAGATGGCACCGCCTCCACCGTCGGAAGCCACTTCAAATGACCGCTGCCGCGTCGGATGCAGCGGATCGATCGAGACCACCCACCCGTGGTAGGTGCCGCAGTCACCAGAGTTCCCGCCGTACGACACCAGGACCCGACCGGCGTCGAACGCCAGCGAGGCGCGTTGCAGCAGCTGGACCGGCCGCTCGCCGTTCGGTAACGGAGGATCGGCACGCACGCTGCTACGGATGGCACCCGTCGAAGCATCGAGGCCGACGAGTTGGTGATGGGCTGCTCCCCTACCGTCAGCAATCTCGGCAACGACATAGATGGTGCCGGTGGCCGGGTCGATGACTGGCGTGCTGGTGATCCCGAGCGGATCGATGTTGCCGCACCCGGCTACTTGAACGACGTCGGTCAGCGGACGGCCCACTGTGCGCGACCAGAGCACCGCACCGTCGGATGGGCGTAGGGCCACCACCCGGTCGGCCTCGGTCGCCACCAGGATCCGCCCACCGAACACCAAAGCCTGGCCACGCACCGCAGCCCCGAGGTCGCGGGTCCACGCATGCCTGGGCGTCCCCGCAGCCACGCCGACCGCAACCTGCCCGGTACGTGCGTCGTTCGCGTGATAGCTCAACCAGTTGCTGCTGGGCCCTCCAGCCGTCGTACCCGGTACCAAGTGGCTGGGGATGCCGAGGGTGCCAGGGGTGCTGCACCCGGCACAACCCACGGCCGCCGCCACCGCCACCGCCACCACGAGCCACCGCCCGGCTGAGGCCATCGCAGTCAGCGACGCAGATCGGGTTGGCGACGGACGGCGATGTAGTTCTCGTCGATCTCCTCGATCGAGAACTTCCCGATGGGGATCTCCGAAAGGATGACTTCCTCGTCAAGGCTGAGTGGTGTCACAACGGTCCGCGCCGTGCGCACCTGCTCACCGTCGCGCAACACGACGTAGGTGTTGACGATTTCGACTCGTCCCTCACCGGCAGGTTTGGCTTCGAAGAACCGTTGGTATTCGTGCCGACCCATCGTCGCGGACCCCGCGAGGTGACGCTCGACCAACGTGTCAGGAACACCGCCGTAGGAGCGGCTCATCAGGATCGGCGCACCGGGCACCAGCACGTGCGCCATCCGGGTCCAGAACCTGTCGCGGGTCCGACCGCCCAGGAAATAGATCACATTGAACAGCAGTGCCCCACCGCATTCGTCCGGCAGCCACACATCGAGTATCGACTCCGGCAATACCGTTGTCCGGGAACGAATTTCGGGTCGCTCAGCTACCCGCAACATGAGCAGCGACCGCATCAACGGGTCGGGCTCGACAGCCAGGATCTCGGCCAGTGGGAAGCGAGCCGCGAGCGCCAACGTCGTCAGACCGCTGCCGCAACCGATATCGATCAGCGGCCGGTCCCCGATCAGCGCCGCCCGCTCCCACGGGATGGCGGAGATGTAGTCCGAATCCGCGTCGATCGGCAGTCGCAAGGTGTCGCCGTACTCGGCCCACACGGCGTTGTCGTCATCTGCCATGCCGAGTCAGAATCCCAGCTTCGAAAGCTGATTGGGGTCGCGCTGCCAGTCCTTGGCGATCTTCACATGCAGATCGAGGAAGACCCGCTGACCCAACAATGTTTCGATCTCGCCGCGCGCGTTGGTGCCGACCTCGCGCAGCCGGGAGCCGGCCCGACCGATGATGATCGCCTTCTGACTGTCCCGCTCGACGTAGACGCTGACGCGGACATCGAGCAACTCTTTCCCGGGTGCGCGACCCTCACGCAGCACCATTTCTTCGACGACGACCGCCAGGCTGTGCGGCATCTCATCGCGCACGCCCTCCAACGCAGCTTCCCGCACCAGTTCCGCGACCATCACCATGTTCGGCTCGTCGGTGATCACGTCGTCGGGGTACAACTGCGGGGATACCGGCAGGTGCTTCAGCAACACCTCGCGCACGGTGTCGACCTGGTCGCCCTTGGTCGCCGAGCAGGGCACGATGTCGTCCCATTCGCCGAGCGCGTCGATGGCGGTCAGGTGCTGCATCAGCCGGTCGCGCGACGCAGTATCGGATTTGGTGGCAATCGCCACGATCGGACGCCGCCGTCCACGTCGCAGCTCAGCCAGCTCCCTGGCGATGAACTGGTCACCGGGGCCGATGCGCTGGTCAGCAGGTAGGCAGAAACCGATGACATCGACATCCAGCAGGGTCGACCGCACGACGTCGTTCAGACGTTTACCGAGCAGCGTCCGGGGCTTGTGCAGCCCAGGGGTGTCGACCAGGATCAGCTGCCCGCCGGGGCTGTTGGTGATGCCGCGGATCGGGTGCCGGGTGGTCTGCGGTTTGCTGGAGGTGATCGCGACCTTGCCGCCCACCAATGCGTTCGTGAGGGTCGACTTGCCTGCGTTGGGGCGCCCCACCAGGGCAGCAAATCCTGCCCGGTATTCCGTCACGATGCTCTCTCTTCCAGTGGCTGCGCCACGCTTTTTGCAGATTGTGTCGCGTTGAGGTCGTCGTCCGACTGCTCCAGAACGCGTTCGATCACTACTGTCGCGAGTTGGTGTCGACGACCTGCCATCCGCTCGGCCGTCAGCCGTAGATCACCGAGTTGTGCGCTCGCACCGGGGATCGGGACCCGGCCGACCAGTTTGCCGAGCAGACCCCCCACCGTGTCGACGTCGTCCTCTTCGATCGTCACGTCGAAGTGTTCGGCCACGTCGTCCACGGACATCCGGGCCGGCACCCGCACCTTGCCGCCGCCCAGCTCCTCGGTGCCCGGCGTGGCGCGGTCGTACTCGTCGTCGATTTCTCCGACGACCTCCTCCACGATGTCTTCGAGCGTCACCAGACCCGCGGTCCCGCCGTACTCGTCGATGACCACCGCGAAGTGGCGTCGCGCGACCTGCATCTCTCTCAGCAGATCGTCCGCCGGCTTGCTGTCGGGCACATAGACGGCAGATCGCATCACGGCGTTGCAGGCAGCACGCGGATCAACCCGCCCGTCGACCAACCTGCCCGCCACGTCCTTGAAGTAGAGAATCCCGATGATGTCATCTGGCCCGTCGTCCACCACCGGGATGCGGGAAAATCCCGTGCGCTGAAACAACGACATCGCCTGGCGCAGCGTCTTGGCCCGGTCGATGGTGACCATGTCGGTGCGCGGCACCATCAACTCGTGGGCCAACGTGTCACCCAGCTCGAAGACCGAGTGGATCATCTTGCGCTCATCGGCCTCGATCAGTTCCGAGTCGGTTGCCAGGTCGACGTATTCGCGCAACTCCGCTTCTGAATCGAAGGGGCCGTTGAGGTAACCGTGCCCGGGCGTCACCGCGTTCCCCAGCGCGACGAGGAGCCGGGCGATCGGACCCATCAACGTGCGAAGGCTGAGCACGATCGGTGCCACAAACAGTGAGATGGCTTCGCCGTGCTGACGACCCAGCGTTCGCGGAGACACCCCCACCAGCACAAAGGATGCCAGCGCCATCACGGCGATGGACACCAGGAGCCGGGCCCAGAGAGAACTTACGGCATCACCGACGGCGATCGTGACCAGCACCGCCGCCGTGGCCTCTGCCAGCACCCGAAGCAGCGCAAGGGTCATAGCGACCGCGCCGCTGTCTTTGACCAGTTCGAGCAACGCGGGCGCTCCGCGGCGTCCATCGTCGACGAGATCTTCCACGTGGTGCACGCCCATGCGTGCCACTGCGGATTCGGTGGCGGCGAGTAGGAATCCGAAGATCACCGATAGCAGCGCAAAGACCAACAACAACGTCATCGCGGCTTCACTGCCCCGTCGGCGGGGCGATCCTCACGACCGGTAGGTCACGCGTGGCGAGAAACCGCAGCAGCAGCGTGCGCTGTAGGGAGAACATTTCCTGTCGCTCGTCGGGCTCCACGTGGTCGAAACCCAGCAGGTGCAGGATGCCGTGCACGGTGAGCAGCAACAGCTCCTCCTCGGTGGTGTGCCCAGCTTCGGCTGCCTGAGTGGCAGCCACCGTCGGACACAGCACGAGATCGCCGAGCACACCCTCCTGCGCGTCGTCAGCGCTGTGCCCCGGGCGCAGCTCATCCATCGGGAAGCTCATGACGTCGGTCGGACCGGGCAGGTCCAGCCACTGCACGTGCAGCACTTCCATCGCGGCCTCGTCGATCACCCGGACACACAGATCGGCCTGCGGGTGCACATTCAGCTCATCCATGACGAAGGTCGAGCAGGCATGCAGTTCATCCAGATCGACCTCGACGTCGGTCTCATTCAGCAGGTCGATGCTCACGAGCGACCCCGCGAGATACCGGTCGGCCGAGCCTCATAAGACTCGTACGCCTCCACGATCGCGCTCACGAGTCGGTGCCGCACCACGTCGCTGGAGTTCAGATGCGCGAAATGTACGTCGTCCACGTCGTCGAGGATGCCCTGGACCACGCGTAGGCCCGATTTGGTGCCACCTGGCAGATCGACCTGGGTGACGTCACCGGTGATGACCATCTTGGAACCGAAACCGAGTCGCGTCAGAAACATCTTCATCTGCTCGGCGGAGGTGTTCTGTGCCTCATCCAGAATGACGAATGCGTCGTTCAGGGTGCGCCCGCGCATGTAGGCCAGCGGTGCGACCTCGATCGTGCCGGAGGCCATCAACCGCGCCATCAGCTCGGGGTCGACCATGTCGTGCAGCGCGTCGTATAGCGGACGCAGGTAGGGGTCGATCTTGTCGGTGAGGGTCCCCGGCAGGAATCCCAGATGCTCGCCAGCTTCGACAGCAGGCCTGGTCAGGATGATGCGACTGACCTGCTTGGCCTGCAACGCAGCGACTGCCTTGGCCATTGCCAGGTAGGTCTTACCGGTGCCCGCAGGGCCGATGCCGAAGACGATCGTGTTGTCGTCGATCGCGTCGACGTACTGCTTCTGCCCCAGCGTCTTGGGCCGGATGGTGCGACCGCGGCTGCTCACGATGTTCATCGTCAGCACGTCGGCGGGCCGCTCCCCCTTGTCGGAGCGCAACATCGCTATCGACCGCTGAACAGCATCGGCATTCAACGGCTGCCCGGCCTCGATGACCAGCAGCAACTCATCGAGCAGCTCCTCGACCAACGCCATATCGGCCGGCAGACCTTCGAGATGAAATTCGTTGCCGCGCACGTGGATCACCAGGCCTGGAAAGCCTCGTTCGATGGTCCGCAACAACTCGTCGTGCGGGCCGAGCAACGTCACCATCGAAACGGTGTCGGGCAACTGCACGGTGTGCCCGGCCACTACATCTCGTGGCCGCTGACCGGATTCGGAGGACCTGGCAGGACGGTGGGGTGCTGTCATTGTGATCCCAGTCTACGGTCGTCCACCGACACGCACCCACGCGATTTTCACCAGCGCAGCCGGGCGGACAGCACGGCGATGGCCGCCGGGCCGGCCGTAGAACTACGCAGCACCCCCGGCCCGAGTCGCACTGCGTCGGCGCCTCGCTCGGTCAACGCGGTGAGCTCACGGTCGCTGATTCCGCCTTCCGGACCCACGATGAGCATCAACCGCTCGGCATGACGCAGACCATCCAGCTCTAGCTCACCGATACCGGTCGTCGCCGCCTCGTGCAGCGCGAGTACCCGCGCGCCGCTGATCCGTCCCACCAACGCAGCGGTCGTCACCAACTGCTCGACGACCGGCACATCGGCGCGTCGCGACTGCTTCGCGGCGGCCGTGACCACCGTCTCCCACTTGCGATGCGCCCGGGCGGCACGGTCCGCACGCCACTGCACGACACTTCGCTCAGCAGCCCACGGCACGATCGTGTCCACGCCCAGCTCGGTGGCCGCCTCGATGGCCTGCTCGTCCCGGCCACCCTTGGCCAGTGCCTGGACGAGCGTCAGACGCGGTCCGTCCTGGACGGCACGTTGGATCAGCTGGACAAGGACCGTCAATACGTCCTGATCGGCGCCGGCAACCTGTCCCACCACGACCGTGCCGGAACCATCGGCGAGCTGGACGGGCTCACCCGGCGCCATCCGACGCACCCGCACCGCATGACGGCCCTCCGGACCGTCGACCGATACGAGCGCGCCCGCCGCAACATCCCGCAGCGACCCCGGCGCCGCCCAGAACATCGGTGCGGTCATCGCAGGACGCTACTTCTGCTTGAAGGCGTCGCGTAGCTTGCCGAGCAGACCCTGACCGACCGGCTGGAAGTTGCCCACCGGGGCCTCTTCGCCGCGTTCTTTGGCGAGCTGACGCAGCAGTTCCTCCTGCTGGTGGTCCAGCTTGGTCGGCGTGCGGACGTTCGCATGCACAAGGAGGTCCCCGCGGATTCCCGAGCGCAATTTCGTGACGCCCAGACCCTTCAGAGTGATGACGTCGCCCGGCTGGGTGCCTACCCGCACCGTCACCTTCCGCTCACCGTCGAAGGTCTCCAACGGCAGGTCGGTGCCCAGCGCGGCCGCTGTCATCGGCAGCTCCACCGAGCAGTGCAGATCGTCGCCCTGACGCTGGAAGGTCGGATGTTTGCCGATGCGGACCTCGAGGTAGAGGTCACCCGCCGGCCCACCGCCAGGGCCGACCTCACCTTCACCGGAGAGCTGGATGCGGGTACCGGTGTCGACCCCTGCAGGCACCTGGATGGAAATCGTGCGACGGTCCCGGACGCGTCCTTCCCCGGAGCATTCGAAACACGGATCGGTGATGATCTCGCCGAATCCGCGGCATGCCGAGCAGGGTCGGGTGGTCATGACCTGGCCCAGGAAGGAGCGCTGGACCTGCTGTACCTGACCGGCACCGCGGCACACGTCACAGGTGCGCTTGCCGGTGCCGGGACGGGCTCCGTCTCCGTCGCAGGTGTTACACAGCGTCGCAGTGTCGAACGTGACGTCCTGCTCGCCGCCGAAGACAGCCGTCCGCAGCTCGAGATCGACCGGGATCAAGGCGTCCTGGCCGCGCTGGGCGCGTGAGCGGGTGTTGCCCGCTCCAGCCGCCGTCCCCCCGAAGAAGGCATCCATGATGTCGCTGAAGGAGAAACCCTGACCGAACCCGGCAGCACCCTGGCCGCCGTACGGGTCCTGGCCCATGTCGTAGGACGACTTCTTCGCCGGGTCCGACAACACGTCGTACGCCTGGGAAACGGACTTGAATTCTTCAGAGGCCTCGTCACCGGGGTTGACATCCGGGTGCAGTTTGCGGGCGAGGCGTCGGTAAGAGCGTTTGATCTCTTCCGGGCTGGCGTCTCGTGAGACACCGAGGACGGAGTAGTAGTCGTTCACAAATGTCCTTCTCAGCTGGTCTTGCTTCGATCGGTTCGGGTCGGTGCGGGTGGAACTCAGCTCTCGTCCAAAATCTCCGAGACGTACCGCGCGACTGCTCGTACCGCAGCCATGGTGCTCGGGTAGTCCATCCGGGTGGGTCCGAGTATTCCCAGCCCGGCATGCGAAGCGATGCCGTAGGTAGAGCTGACGACCGATGCGCCGCGCAGCCCATCCACCGTATTCTCCGCGCCGATGCGCACGGCAACTGAGTGGGCTGATTCGGTAGTCATCTGTCCGAGCAAACGCAACAACACGACATGTTCTTCCAACGCCTGCAGGACCGGACCGATCGTCATCGGAAAATCGTGCACCGAACGGGCCAGATGCGCGGTGCCCGCGAGGACGACACGCTCCTCACGCTGCTGAGCCAGGGCCTCGGCGAGCACGGCGATGACCAGCCCGGCAGTTTCGCGGTGTTGCGGCGCCATGGCATCGATTACCGCGGGTAGCAGCGGGATCCCATCGGACCAGGTGGCACCGGCGACAGCCTCATTGACCCGGTCGCGCAGCGTACGCAGCAGATCCTGACCGGCTTCGGCGACCAAATCGACGTCGACCGGCACGACCCGCTGCTCGACCCGCCCGTTGGACAGGATGACCACGGCCATCAACCGGTCACCGCCCAACGGAACCAACTCGATGTGTCGAATGGTCGCGGGATTCAGCGACGGGTACTGCATCACAGCGACCTGGTTGGTCAACGACGAGAGCAGCCGCACCGTGCGATCGACCACATCATCCAGATCGACGGCGTGCGCGAGAAAGGTCTGCACGGCCGAGCGCTCCGCCCGTGACATCGGCTTGATCTCACTGAGCCGGTCCACGAATGCCCGGTAGCCCGCGTCGGTAGGCACCCGACCGGCGGAGGTGTGCGGGGCCATGATCAGCCCCTCCTCCTCCAGTACGGCCATATCGTTGCGGACCGTGGCGGCGCTGACGCCCAGCCGGTGACGGTCCAGCAGGGCCTTCGAGCCGACGGGTTCGGACGTGGCCACATAGTCCTGCACGATGGCGCGCAGGACTTCCGCGCGACGTTCTTGGCTCATGTCACCTCCCCAGGCGGCATCGTCGGTGGCTGGCACTCGGGCATATCGAGTGCCAAGTCTACGTGCTCAAGACGTCAGGCGTGTCGCCCCGTCCGGCGCCCGCAGCCGCCGCATACGCTCGCGGGGTGAGCAGCGATCGATACGGCGGCGATGTCCTGAGCAGCGACTGGCGCGCGCCCCGGCGTGGCCGATCGACCCCTGTCGATGCCGTTGTCGGCCTCGTCATCGAGGACGTCGAGACCGGCTTCTGCGGCGCGGTGACCCGGGTGGAAAAGGCCGGCGGGATGCACGTCGTCCACCTCGAAGACCGCCGCGGCCGCAGCAAGGCGTTCACGCTCGGCCCCGGATTCCTGTTGGACGGTAAACCGGTCGAGCTGAGGGCAGTCAAGAACACCGAAGCCATCGATGCTGTACGCGCGGCCGCCACGCGTACGGCAAGCGGGTCACGGGCGGTGGCGGGAACCGCGGCACGCGTCGCGTCCGGGTCACGGATCTTCGTCGAGGGGCGCCACGATGCGGAGCTCGTGGAGAAAGTCTGGGGCGACGACCTGCGTATCGAGGGTGTCGTGGTGGAGCTTCTGGAGGGGGTGGACGATCTCACCGGCGTCATCCGCGACTTCCGCCCGGCCCCTGGCCGGCGGATGGGCGTCCTGGTGGACCACCTCGTGCCGGGTACCAAGGAATCACGCATCGTCGCGGACGCTCTCTCGTCCTACCGAGGTGACGACGTGCTGGTGGTCGGCCACCCGTACATCGACGTCTGGGAGTCGGTACGACCCGAGCGACTCGGCTGGGAGGACTGGCCGCTGATCCCGCGCGGCCAGTCGTGGAAGCACGGCATCCTCGCCGAGCTCGGCTGGCCGCATGCCGACCAGCGCGATGTCGCGCACGGCTGGAAGCGCATCCTGTCGACGGTCCGTTCCTACGCCGATCTGCAGCCGGAGCTCCTGGGCCGGGTCGAAGAACTCATCGATTTCGTCACGGCGCCGCAATGAGGCCGGCCCTGTGACACCTGGCCCGAACGCACCTGTCTCACCGGCAGCTGTGCGCGCCGAGTTGGTCGCCGTAGTGGCGACCGTCGGTCCGGACGGCCCCGCTGTGCTCGCAGCCGGGCAGCCGCCGCGCCTACCGGCCGGTGCGCTGCAGGCGACCGGCGATTCCTTGCAGGAAGGCGTGCGCGCTTTTGCGGCCGAGCAGACCGGACATTCGCTGGGCTACGTCGAGCAGCTCTACACCTTCGCCGATCTCGGGCGCGCCGACCCCGCTGCTGCCCATGACGGCACCGCGAGGGTCATCTCCATCTCCTACCTCGGCCTGACCCGCGCGGACTCAGGTGCACCGGAGTGGACGGCCGCCTATTCGCTCCTGCCCTGGGAGGACCGCCGGTCCGTGGGCACCGCGGCTGCACTGCTGGAGGAGCTGGAGCGTTGGACACTGGCTGCGAGCGGGGCAACGCGCGCGAACCGACGAGAACGACGTAACCACCTTTTCGGCACAGCCGACCTGCCCTGGCGACCTGAGCTCGCTCTGCAACGATACGAATTGCTTTGGGAGGCAGGCATCGTCGGTGAATCACCGCGTGCTCGACATCCTGGAGTCGACTCCGGGATCGTTATGCTGCACGATCACCGCCGGATCCTCGCGACAGGCCTGTCCCGATTGCGCTCGGCACTGCAGTACCGCCCAGTCGTCTTCGAGCTGATGGCGCCGACCTTCACCCTGGGTCAGCTCCAAGAGGTCGTCGAAGCACTCGCGGGCCAGGACCTGCACAAACAAAACTTCCGCAGACTGGTCGAGCAGCAGCATCAGTTGGTCGAACCCACGGGCGAGTCCGAGCACGGAACCGGTGGACGACCGGCGCGGCTCTACCGATTCCGCCGAGAGGTCTTCGCTGAACGCGCCCAGGTCGGCACCAAATTGCCGATCCCGCGAGCGCGCTGACCGCGAGCGCAGCACAGCGACGCGACTCGACAACGCAAGACAGACCCGCGGGGTGTTATGC
>JALYUK010000032.1 GCA_030853805.1 Actinomycetota bacterium
AGGATTGCGCAGGAGATAGGCGGTCTCTGCCATCGCGTCGTAGTCGTCTTTGGACATGATCACTGCGTTGCCGTGCCGGGATACGACCTCGACCGGGGTGTGGTCGTCGTTGACTTGTTGAATAATCCCGAACAGGCCCTTGCGCGCGTCAGTTGCTGTGATTGCAGTCATAACCCCTCCTACCAGTGGTACCGAATAGCGTACCACTGGCAGTCCGTGACGCGTCTACGCCACATCGAGTACGGGCTACCCAACCCGATCGGTCGCCAAACCGTGACCGGCGATGCAGTGGGCGAGTGTGATCTTGGGGAACCTTCTGGGCGGTACGTCCCGGATGGGTGTGCCATACGGGACGGTCCTCGCGGCCAGCGCTGCATCTATGAGGCAGCGGTATCGATGTGGGACTGTGCCTCTGCTCGTTGTCGGTCGATCGCGCGGTAGACCGTCGAGCGTCCGACTGCGAAGAGGTCGGCGACTTCGGCGGTGCTGTACTCGCCGCTGTGAATTAGGGAGACCAGGTGGGCTTCCTGGCGGCGGGTCAGCTTGGGCTGTTTGCCGCGCAGGTGGCCTTTGGCTTTGGCGACTTTCATGCCTTCAGTTGTCCGTAGGCGGATGAGGTCGGCTTCGAACTCAGCGACCATGGCCAGCACGTTGAACATTAACCGGCCGACCGCGTCGCTCGGGTCGTATACAGAAGCGCCCAGGCTCAGTTTGACCTGTCGGGAGGTCAACTCTTCGGCGATCGCCCGCGCGTCCGGCAGAGATCGGGCCAACCGATCTAGCTTGGTCACGACCAGGGTGTCCCCGGCGCGGCAGGCGGCCAGTGCTTCACGTAGTCCAGGCCGCTGCCGGTTGGTACCGGTCAGCCCGTGGTCGACGTAGATCCGCTCCGGTGCGACACCCAGCCCTACCAAGGCGTCGCGTTGGACGGTCAAGTCCTGGGAGTCGGTGGAGCATCGGGCGTACCCGATCAGCAAAACGGTCATGGCGTGTTCCTTGAGGTGGGACCGATCGAGCACCGGTATTGGCGACGACTCGGCAGCGGCGTTGCCACTCGTGCCAGCACACCACAGGCGTAACACATCGCGATACACTGTGATCCGTGGTGATTGATCTGTGGTGGCGCGACGACGACGCGGACTACATTCGCACCCGCGCCGCCCGGTATCCCGGAGCCACCGGAATAGAACCCGAATGGACCCTGGAAGCCGCCACCGATCCTCGGAGCATTACCCGTGACCCAGACCCCAAGAGCCGCAACGGTGCGATCCGCCTCATTGGTTACTCCCGGACCGCCGGGTTCGTACTCACCGTGATCCTCACCCCGTCCGAGCATGCTGGGGTGACCGCGTGGAAAACCAGCGGAGCCGACCTGAGCGCCTACGACCGACAGGAAATGCCATGACTGACACAGACCACAACTCACAGCGAGTCACCGACGAAGTAAACGCGATCCGGGCCGAGTACGCCGATGAAGAGGCCGAGGCCGCCGAGGCCGAAATCGCCGAACGCAACGCGGCCTTAGAAATTCCATTGAACCTGCGCATCGACAGGGAACTGGACACCCAGCTACGCCACGAGGCAGCCGCAGCCCAGATCCCCGTCTCGGCACTGGTACGGCGCCTCCTACGTGAAGCCATCACACACCCAGAAACACAACCCCTGACCATCGAACAAGTCGAGCAAATCGCCCGTCGCGTCCTCAACGAAGCAAGCTGACACGCCAACCCACCCGCTCAGCAAAACGCGCAACTACAACGCCGTATGCCGATCCCTGATCGGTGACCGGTGGTTCCTGATCGAATCGAGATGTCTCATTTCGAATGGTGGCGATGTTCAGGTTGCGGGTGTTCCTAGGCTGTTGCGGTGAGCAGGTCATTGTTGGAGCGGCTGAGCGCCGCGCACGAGAACGCCACGATGGTGGGCTGGGACTTCTCCAGTCTTGATGGCCGGCTCAGGGCAGATGAGCCGCCGTGGGATTTTGAGGACATGTGTCGCTCAGCGTGGGCTGGTGCCGGCAGTGTGCTGGATCTGGGGACCGGGGGCGGAGAGCGACTTCTGGCCCTTTTAGACAGAACCCAAGATCAGTGGCTATGCCGAGTGGATGCCACGGAGGGGTGGGCACCCAACGTCAGTGTGGCCCGCCAGGCACTGGCACCGGTCGGTGTGAACCTTGTCGAATACGACAGTGAGTCCGGGCAGGCGATGCCGTTCCAAGCCCACTCCTTCGATGTGGTGATGGCCCGGCACGAGTCCTACGACGCGGTGGACGTGGCGCGCGTGTTGCGCCCGGCAGGGAGATTCCTGACCCAACAGGTTCACGGACTGGACGCGCAGGAACTGCGGACCTGGTTCGGTGGCCAACCGGGCTACCCCGAGGTCACTTTGGAGCACCATGTGGCAGCTGCGGTCGCCGCCGGGTTGGTCATTGATGGTCAGGGTCAGTGGCACGGGCAGATGGTCTTCACCGACGCCGAAGCGCTGGTGCAGTACCTGGGCATGGTGCCCTGGGACGTCCCAGACTTCAGCGTCGGTGCACACCTGGAGAAACTGAGCGAACTCGACACGAATCGTCCCATCGTGGTGACACAACGGCGTTTCTGGCTGACAGCACACAAACCACCACGTCCCAACGGTCAGCAGTAGCACGACGCAATCGAGACGGTGCACAAAAGCCCGCTCCGGTCACCGATCGGGGATCGGGATTCTCCAGCGGTGACGAGCGAGCCTTGACACCACCCTGAGATGCCGTCGGCAACGGCTCTTGACCAAGCTCTTTTTTCCAGCACGGGTCGGCTGGCAGCCTAAGACCTCGCATCCACCCGCGACTGTCATCCGGCATTACCGGCCTATCGATCGACCAGAAGTGTTGGCCCTGGCCTCGCGTTTGCTGACCGGTGTTGCACCGTGGCGCAGTGAGGACGCCGCAGCGCGGGCCGTCCGCGGTTGGGTTGAAGCTTCCATTGATGCTGTCCACGACGCAGACGAACCGGGCGCGCCAGTTCTCGTCGCACTGCGCCACGATCGAATCGCAGGATTTGTCACCACCGGTACCCGACAGCACTGGTCCGGTGACGTTGATGCATACGTTGGCGAACTGGTCGTCGCGGAGGACCTCGCCGGGCAAGGAATCGGCCAGTCCCTGATGAGCTCCGCCGAACAGTGGGCTCGATCAGCGGGGTACACCCGCCTGACGATCGAAACAGGCGCAGGCAACCGGACCGCTCGCCAGTTCTACACCGCCCTGGGTTACCTCGAAGAAGAAGTCGTCCTCTCCCAAGCGCTTTAAGCCAGCCCACACGTTGCTGCTCTAGGCACCGGATGGAACCGTCCGTATGTGGATCGTTCACCGGTCGGGGATCGCTGACCGGACAGCGATTGGTGACAGCCGAGTTTTGCGTGGATCCCGGCTATGGCGAGGATCGCGTTCGAGGGTTCCGCCTTTGTCAACGAACCAACTTCTGTCGTCTCTTCCGCGTTAGGTTCGTGCCCATGGACGGGAAGGTCTCTTTCGACGGCGCAGCGATGATCGCCGCGTTGAACGCTGAGCGCTCCAGCCGTGATCTCGACTGGAACGCATTGGC
>JALYUK010000033.1 GCA_030853805.1 Actinomycetota bacterium
GAACACCTTGCGTGCACCAGGTAGGTAAGCGATCTTGGTGCGCACGCCTACGTCGATTGTTTCGCTAGCGTGCAGGCACAGCAGTCGTAGAGCTCGATCGAACGCCTTGAGATTCCTGACATTTTCCCACGAGGCACCTTCGCCGATCGCGTTGGAGCGGTACCGCACGCCGCTTTGTTCGGCCGTCGCCCACAGCTCACGAAACGGATGGACGTAGGCACCCACCCGGTAGTAGCCAACTGGTCTTCCACAGCTTGAGCGCGAGGGATTCATTCGCGCGGGCCAACCCCCGTGAGGTTCGCTTCTCCACCTGCTGCGCGTAGGTGGGGTGTGGCGTGGTGTACCTCACCTCATGGACCTGCCGGCGGAGAAGAAGACTGGCCCTTGCCACAGTGAGGTGGTCGAGGGGCCGGTGTTTATGGACGGACTGTATTGCCCTCGCGGCATCCTCGTCATATCGCAGCACCGCCGATCGGCCACCAGCAGCAAACCTGTGCGGGAGCTGCATCGCTACCTGCGCCGCGACCCACCCGAAACTACCGATTGGCCCTTGGCGACGGGTGGGTGAGACGCAGAGCGCCGATAGCGGGGGCATTTCGTATGGCTGAGGCGAGCAAATCTTACGAATTGAATAAATTTTACCATTTCTTTACGATTTTGTGATTTTAAGTTTACGCTCCCAAGGTGCGTCTTTCTGATGAGCGGCGGCCGCACAGCCCAACGGTGGGCCACGTTGCTGAGGAGCTGATGCTGCATGACGGATTTCGTAGGAAGTGGTCGCTCGATCGATGGCGTGAGCGTGCGGCCGGACCAGAGTGCGCGCCGCTCTTCGATCGTTCGCCATCACACGGTAGGGGCGCGTGAGGGGGACCGGGGCAAGCGACTGCGGCGGGGGACATCGGCGGTTGCGAGGGTGTTGGCCGACGTAGCGGTACCGGCGGTAGTCGCGATAAGTCGCCCTGAATTGGCGGCTGGTGCGGTGATATTCGCGGCGGGTGTCACGCTCGGTGGCCGTTGGTTTGGCCTGTACCGCGAACGGTTCACCCAATCGGTGTTGGATGAGGTGTTGCGCCTGATACTGATGGTGGCTTCTGGTGGTGCTCTAGCGGCGGTGGGCGTGCGGATGGTCGGGAAAGACCACACCCCGAACCTGACGCAGCTGGGTGTGCTGACGCTGCTTGTGCTACTGATCGGCCGGGCGATGCTGTATCGCTTCGAGGCACAGGCACGACGCCGGGGACGACGGATGCTGGGCCGAGCCCTCGTCGTGGGGGGCGGCACGGTGGCGGGTGACTTGATTCGGCGGATCAGTGAGCATCCCGAGCTGGGTCTGTCCGTTGGAGGTGTGTTGGACCGCACAGGGCGCACATCGAACGGGTGGCCCGTACTTGGCACCATTCAGGACCTGCCCTTGGTACTGCGCGAACACCAGATCGACATCGTCCTGATGGCGTTGCCCGACGTGCCCGAAGGTGAGGTGTTCCGGGTGATCCGCAATTGTGAGTTCGGCGCATCCGAGCTGTACACCGTCTGCGCCTGGTTCAGCCTTAGAGGTGGTCACGGGCCCACCGCTGACCAGATCTGGGGAATCCCGGTCAGTCGAGTCACTCCGGCCCGTCGGGTAGGGATCGCTCGCCGGGTCAAGCGCGGTACCGACATCCTCGTGGCCGGTTTCGCGTTGGTGCTGCTGAGCCCACTGTTGGGGTTGCTGGGGTTGGCTGTGTTCGCCGAGGGCGGAGGAAACGTCATCTTCCGCCAGGTTCGGGTCGGGCTGGACGGGAAGCTGATCACGATCATGAAGTTCCGCACGATGCGCCCCGCGGCGGTCAAGGAGTCGGACACGACATGGTCCATTGCCGGGGATGCTCGCATCGGCCCGGTGGGCCGCTTTCTACGTGCCAGCTCGCTGGATGAGCTGCCGCAACTGGTCAATGTGCTGCGCGGTGAGATGAGTCTGGTCGGGCCCCGGCCCGAGCGGCCGCACTTCGTGAGCTTGTACGAGCCGCTGGTGCCGGACTACCACTACCGGCACCGGATGCAGGCCGGGATGACCGGATACGCCGCGGTGCAGGGCTTACGCGGCGATACCTCCATCGCGGAGCGCGCCTATTTCGACAACTTGTACATCGAGAACTGGTCGCTGGGGCTTGACGTGAGGATCTTGTGCCGGACCGTGCTGGAGGTAGTGAGGAGGCGCGGTGGCTGACCCCGAACGGTTGAGAGTCAGGGTGGTATTTCCGGCCGGGACCCGTGGCGGCGCAGAGTTGTGGCAGGAGCGGCTCGTATCGCACACCGAGCGACTGCAGATCCAGGTGGTGTGCCTGGCCGAGGGCCACACACCAGACTGGTGGCGGGCCAACGCCGTCCCGGTGCGGGTCATCCCCACCGGTCGTGGACCAGTTGAGTTAGCAACCTCGATTCGAGCTCTTGCGGTGCAGGCGCGGCAGGACCGGGTGGAGGTGATGGTCGCTCATGGGGTCAAAGCGGGGATCGTCGCTGCGATTGCGGGACTGGCCAGCCAGACACGCACCGTATGGGTGCGCCACGACGATTCCTTTCCCCGACTCGCCCGGTTGATCGACCGGTTGACCGATGGCCAGATCAGTACCAGTGACCACCTGTGGCACGCCCGTCACCCACCCCGTCCACTATTGATTGCCCCCACCGTTTCGGGACCGGCAGCGCCAGCAGGCGCGGCCCGCGAGGCCCTAGGCCTTGGTCTTGTCCCCACGACGCTGCGCCTGCTGATGGCTACCCGCCTCGTGCCGTATAAAGGTGTTGATGACGCCGTCTTCGCCCTTGCCGACCCGCGCACGGCCCGCTGGTCCCTGCACGTCTACGGGGTGCAGGACGGGGCCTACCCACAGGAGGGTAAGCGGCTGACCCGCCTAGCGGCCGCGCTGGGAGTCGCGGACCGATTTCATCTGCACGTCAGCCGCGATGACATCGGGCAGCTGGCTGGCGCATTCGACGCGGTGGCGATCTTGACTAAGGCAGTGCCGGGTGAACACGTTGCCAGCGAGTCGTTCAGCATGATCGCCCTGGAGGCGATGACTGCGGGCGTGCCAGTGATCGCCGTGGCGCCCGTCTCCAGCCGGGTGGGAGCCGCAGGGATCGGGGTGGCGCCGGGTTGCCCTGAGCAGGTGGTTACAGCGCTAGCCACCTTGCAGGATCCGGCCGTGCGCGCGGCTATGGCAGAAACTGGCCGCACCGCAGCTGCAGCGGCTGTGTCACCCGCCGCGGCCGCGGCCAGCTTCGCGCAGTTCCTGGCCGATTGCAGTCATCGTCCTGGGGCGGGCACGCCGGGCACCGCCGCCATCAGTGTGGTGGTAACGGTCCTGAACGACGAACGCGGGCTTCGTGCCCTGCTGCCGGTGCTGGGTGCCCAGCTCAGAGCAGATGACCAGCTGCTCGTCGTGGACGGAGGCTCGCGCGATGGCTGCACAGAGTTACTCGCCACCGCGGTGGGCGCCGATCCGCGGATCAAGGTGATCCGCTGCCCGGGCGCGGGTATCTCCCGCGGGCGCAACGTGGGCATCGAAGCTGCCAGACACCCGCTGATCGCGTGCACCGACGCGGGTTGTGAGCCCCACCCCGGCTGGTTGGACGCGTTCCGTGCCGCGGCTAGCGCTCGGCCCGATGCCGCACTTTTCACCGGCACCTACCAGGTCCTCGCGCACACGTCAGTGCAGCGTGCCGTGAGCGCCTGCGGCTACCCCCAGGTCGATGAGCTGGCGCATCCCGGTGTGCTGGTGCGCGGCTATGGTCGGTTACTGGGGCGATCCTTTGATGCCACGATGCCCACCGGGCGTTCGATGGCCTTCACCACAGACGCGTGGCGTGCTGCCGGCGGCTTTCCCGAGCATCTGCAGACTGGGGAGGACGTCACTTTTGGGCGCGCGGTGGCACGCAGTTTCCCGGCGGTGCTGGTCAGGGACGCCTGTGTGCTGTGGGAGCAGCGCGCGAGTCTGCGCGGCACGTTGTGGATGTACTACCGGTACGGGCAGGGCTCAGGTCATTCGCGTGACGCATGGCTGCTGGGCAGGGACGCCGCCCGTGTGGTCGCCTACCTGGTGGGCGCGGTGAGCATCGCGCGAGGCCGCCCAGCAGCACGTTTGGCGGTGCTGGGCGGCGCCGCGGTGTACCTGTCGTTGCCCGTGCAGCGAGCCCGGCGGGCGCCGGGCGCCGGGCGGGTCATTGCTCTGGTGCCGTTCATGGCGGGGCTGCGGGATGGGGCTAAAGCAGCGGGGGCCGTCGTCGGATATGTCTGGGGGCCACAGTGATGGCGATCCTTAGCTCTGCCACTGATGCGCGGATGGCACGTTCGTGAGCGTGGCGCTGCCCGCTGGTGGGGTGGCCCGCGCCGTTGTCGCGCTTAGTTGTGCCGAGGTGTTGGGCAAGGTGGCCTCGTTGGTGACGTTCACGCTGGTTGCCAGAGCGCTGGGGGTGGCCAGCTTCGGTTTGTTCTCTTTGGGATTGAGTCTGGGGTTGTTGCTGGCCTCCATTTCATCCCTGGGTCTGGACGACCGTCTCATCCAGCTCAGCGGTCGCGACCCTGGGCGGTTGCGGCAATGGGTGGCCGCGCTCCTCATGCTGCGGTTCGTGCTCAGTGCCACGGTGCTGGGGGTTGTGGTCCTGGTCATGGCCATCCGGCCCGGGCCGGTCTCCTGGGCGGTGGTCTGCCTGGTTGCCAGCAGCCTCGTTGACACTGTGACAGATGCGTTCCGCGCGGCCGCAGCCTCTCATCATTCTCAAGAAGGTCCAGCGCTGGTGCTGGTGCTGCAACGATTCGTCGCCGTGACGCTGGTCGCCATAGTGCTACTGGCCGGTGAGCGGCTGTTGGCGGTCTCCGTGGCCTACCTGAGTGCCAGTTGTGTCGGCGCTGGCGCCATGTCGGTCGCGGCGCGCCGGGCAGGTAGCCGCCCGTGTTGGTCGCAGGTCACTGCCCGGCACGTCGTGGATCACCTGCGTGCGGTCCCTATTAATGGGGCCAATGAGCTGGTCTCGATGGCACTATTTCGGATCGACACCCTGCTGCTGGCCGCGATCACTGGAGTGGTGGCGGTCGGCCATTACACCGCGGGATATCGGCTGCTGGAGACGGTGCTGTTTGTGAGTTGGTCTCTGTCACGAGTACTGGCTCCGACGTTTGCTTCACCAACCATCGAGATGCACGCGTTCGCTGCAGCGATCCGTTTGGGATACACGCTGATTTCGGCTCTCTACCTGCCCTATTGCGCGGTGCTGCTGGTGCGCGGGGACCAGCTAGTCAGCTGGCTGTTCGGGCCCCAGTTCACGCAACCACACCTGGTGGCATGGTTGGCGATTACGCCGCTGCTGTTCGGGATGGCGCATTTGAGCGGCAGTGCGTTGCTGGCCCGCCGCCCCGACCCGATCGTGCTGGTCGCCAGTGCGGGCGCCTTAGCGGTGAACATCACGTTGAACCTCATCCTGATACCCCGCTGGGGGGCGGTCGGGGCGGCAGCTGCGACCAGCGGGTCCTACCTGGTGCAGATGGGTGTCAACTGCGGCGGGCTACGTCGACGCGTTCCAGGGGCCGTCTTCGATCGCGGTGTCTTGGTGGCAGCCTGTTGCGCGGTCCTGATGGGGGTCGTGCTGCTGGCTCCCTTTCCGGCGGTGGTGGCCCTGCCCGTCGGTGCTGTGGTCTACCTGCTGGCCTGGGACCGGATCAGCCAGCGGGTTGACCCCGCCCGACGCGCCATGCTGATCGGATTCCTACGGCAACCGAGCGCCGCAGCATGAGGCGCGTGCTGCTCGGCACGCTGCTGGTCGTCGTGCTGATGATCCCCCTTGCCGGAGCGCGGGTGCCCGGTACGGGGCTGCGGGTGGCGTTGATCGCGCTGCTGGTGCCCGGCGCGCTGGCCTTCCTCTACGTTCTGCGTGACCGGTTGTGGGACTTCGCCTCACCGCCGCTGTTGGCTGCCGCCGTGTTCACGCTGTCGACCATCGTGTCGTTACCGGCCGCAGCAAACACGCACGCGGTCGATCTGACCCTAATGACCATCGCTGGGCTGGGCTGTGCGGCGGCGGTCGTCGCCGTCAGCGGACCCGCCCAGATCGCGCTCATCCTTGAGGTGTTCTGCCTGGTGGCCGGGGTAGTTGCCGCCATTTCGCTGTCGCAAGCGGGGTCACTGACCAGCCAACTCGGCGGTTCGGTGGTCTCCGGTCGGCTACAGGGCCTGTTCTCCCAACCAAATGAACTGGGCGGTTTCTGCGCCCTGGCCCTGCCGATCGTGCTGGTCACGGCGCGTTACACCGAGGGCAGGGCGCGCCGAGTTGCGCTGTGGGCCTGCGCGGTGGCTATCACCGTGGCTCTCGCGCTCAGCCTGTCCCGGGGAGCGTGGCTGGGTGGCCTCGCGGGGCTGGTGATGGTTACGGTGCTACTACCCGATGCTCGCAGAGCACTCACCTGGGCAGCACTGGCGGCGGTGACCGCCGCGGCAGGAACCGCTGTCCTACCCCAATCACAGGCAATCCTGGCAGTACTCGACGCGCGGGTGCACAGTGTGACCGGCGGGGCTGCGCAACCCTATGATGCGCGCCCGCAGATCTGGGCTCAGGCGCTGAAACTGGCCGGACAGCACCCGTGGCTGGGCGTCGGTCCGGGCGGATATCAGAGTCACAGTCAGCTGCCGGCCTCCGGGCTATACGCCCAACCGCCTGAGCATGCGCACAGCATCGTGCTGACCGTGCTGGCCGAGCAAGGCCTACTCGGTGTCGTCGCGCTGCTGGCGATGGGCGCAGCGCTGCTGGCCACCGGCGCCCGGCTGATAACCAGGACCCGGACCATGGACCTGCCAGCTACTACGCGCGTGCGGTGGACGACTGCGGCGCCACTGGCAGGGCTGAGCGGCATCGCTGTGCACGGGCTGACCGATATGCCGTTACGTAACCCGATCCTCAACGTTGCCGTGTGGATCATCTTCGGTTGCGCAGCCTCAGGGGCCTTTACCCGGCGTCCCCGAGCCAATGAATCTGCACCTGAAAACGCCCAAGAGGAAGCCCGACTATGACTGATCAGCTACATCACCCACAACCGGAGCAAGGGTCAGATCCCCACCACGAGCAGGACGCACAACAACATGTCGTCGTAGGTCGACAACAAGCCCGGTCACGCTCCGGGTTACCTCATGTGGCAAGGGGATTAAACCGCGGGTTCTGGGTCGTCTTGGGGGCCGGTGTGCTGCTGATGGCCATCGCTCTTACGGTCTTTGTGCAGCAGCTGCCCACTACCTATGCGGCCACCAGCATCGTGGCGTTGCGGTCCAGTGGCAGCACGGACGTGCCGGCGGATGAACAGAAACTGCTCGCGGGTGAGTACGCCGTTTTCCTGTCCTCCCCGTCTAACCTCACAACGATCACCGGCCACTACCGGCGCCCAATGCGGGCCGGGAACGTAGCCGTCACCCTCGACCCGGACACCACGACGTTGCGCATCGTGGTCACGACCCAGGATGCGAAGGCGTCCGTCGCTGTGGCCAACGGTGTTGCCGCCCTCGCGGTCAGCCGCGGACAGGCCGACCAGCGGGCCAAACTACTGACGCTGGCTAAAGCGACCAGTTCCACCACGGTCAGGGGCCCCAAACGCACCCTATATTTGGGTGCCGGGTTCGTGCTCATCGCGGTTGCTGCCGGGAGCATCATCTACCTGCGGCGGCGACCGGCATGACCCGGCGCGGCCCGCTGGTACTGATGTACCACGGGATAGCGCAGGTGCCCGCCACGGAGGATCCGCACAATCTGTTCGTCCCACCGCGGGCGTTCCGGGCCCAGCTCGTCGCGTTACGTGAGGCTGGTTTCGAGCCACTGGACCTGGACGGTTATCTAGCGGTGCGGGCAGGAACGCGGTCCCGCGCCGCGCGACAGGTGCTGCTCACGTTCGACGACGGGTACGTATCGATGCTGGACGATGCTGCGCCACTGTTGAAGGAGGCGGGCTTCCCGGCGTTATGTTTTATCTCCGCAGGTCTACTCGGTGATCGATCTCATGGGATGCCCAATCCATCCTTCGACCTGATGGACGCTGACCAAGTCCGCTCGCTACCAGCGCACGGCATCAGTGTCGGTGTGCACGGTTGGACTCATGACCCGATCACTGCACTGCCTGCCAACGCATTGCGCACGCACACCGAGCAAGCCCGGGACCACCTGGGCGCTCTTCTGGGATCGCTCCCCGCTGCGTTCGCCTACCCCTACGGCGAGCACGACGTGTCCGCTCGCACCGCTGTTCAAAACGCCGGGTACCAGGTCGGCTTCGCCACTTACGACGGTACCGGGCCGATGGCCATTCCTCGCGTCGATGTCAACGCCACCGACACCCGCAGGTCTTTCTCGATCAAGCTACAGCGCTGGTATCCAGCCGCGCGCCGCACCCTTGGAACGGTCGCCCCCGCCCGGAGTCTGGCGCACCGGCTCATCGGGTCCGCCGACCGTGGCACCCAGAGCAGCAACCCGTGCTGATGCCGACCCGGATCCTGCACGTCAGCCAACCGTGCGAGGCCGGCGTGGCCACGGTGCTGCTGGGTTATCTGGACCGCCAACTCAGCGCAACCGGGGATGATCTCCAGCTGAGTGTGGCCTGCCCCGCGGGCAGTTACCTCGCAGCGCAGGTGCAGGCACGAGGCATTGAGGCGCTCCCGTGGGAGGCAACCCGCCGGCCCGGTCCATCCGTGCTACGCGAGGTGCGGGCGCTGTCGGATCTAGTGAACTTCTGGGCTCCAGACCTGGTCCATCTACACAGTTCCAAAGCGGGACTGGCGGGGCGCCTTGTGATCCGCGGTCAGATCCCGACGGTCTTTCAACCGCACGCCTGGTCCTTCGAATCCGTCCACGGGATGACGGGCGTGCTCAGCCGGCTCTGGGAACATCGCGCCTCCCACTGGGCCCACGTGACCGTGTGCGTCAGCCAGGCCGAGCGCGCTGCGGCCCCCACACCGGACATCCGGGCCCGCGCACAGGTCATCCCGAACACCGTGGATCCTTCGAGGTGGACTGTCGGTGACCGGGGCGCCGCACGGGCCAGGCTAGGCCTGGACCCGAGCCTGCCCTACGCCATGTGTATCGGGCGACTATGCGCGCAGAAAGGACAGCAGACCCTGGTCTCGTCCTGGCCAAAAATTCGCGACCGGGTGCCTGATGCGCAACTCGTACTCATCGGCGACGGGCCAATGGCGCGGGAACTGAGCAGGTCGTGCCCGCGCGGTGTCTGGCTGGTCGGGCCACAGGACGCGGCGCCCTGGTATGCCGCGTGCGACCTGGTCGTGGTCCCCTCCCAATGGGAAGCCATGGCCATGGTCCCACTGGAGGCGCAAGCCGCCGGGCGGATGGTCCTGGGATACGACGTGGACGGGATGGCAGAAAGCCTCGGGCCCAGCAACGTCCTGGTACCAGCCGGGGACCGCGATCAGCTCGCGGGCGCCCTCACCACCGCGCTCCTGGACCTGCCGCGAACCCACCAACAAGGCATTCAGGGCCGCCTGTTCGCGGTCCTGACCTACTCACCGGCCTCCCAGCTGAACCTTCTGCAGACGGCCTACCAGGACGCCCGACAGCGTCACAGCCAGCAAACGTAGCTACCAGCACTACCCCAACGCTCCCCTTGCGCTGCGTCGGGAATTTCCCACCACAAATGAGGAGAAAAATGAACCACCAGATGTACGACCTGCTCGACTGGACTGACCAAGACGCGCAGGCGTGGGCGCCCACTCAAAGCGGTATGCCACACCGGGCCACGCACCGGTTGGCGCAGACCGGTCTCTTTCAGGACACAGCACTCATCGCCCTGCTCAACACCATCCCCCGTGAGTGCGTGCACCCATACACGATGGGGCGGGACCCGGTGGCCACCTCACAATGGCAGCGCGGAAAGACCTCGATGCTGCCCGGTGCGGAACTGCTCGAGACGGTGCGGCGAGGGCAGTTATGGCTCAATGTCGTGCGTGTGCATGAGCACGATCCGAAGATGGGCGAGTTACTCAGCACGCTGTACCGGCAGATCACCCAACGGGCCCCAGGGTTCGACATCAGCGACGTCTCGGCGACCTTACTCATCTCCTCCCCCACCGCCCAGGTGTACTACCACGCTGATAACCAGCCGAATGCGTTGTGGCATGTGCGCGGTAGTAAGAGGGTGTACGTCTACCCCGGGGGTGAACCATTCTTGTCCACCCAGGCCCTCGAGCAGATCGTTAGTGGCACCAGCGACGAGCAGCTGCCATATAGCAAGATTTTCGATGATTCCGCGACCATCCTGGAACTAGGCCCCGGCCACGTCGGGTGGTGGCCGCAGAACAGGCCGCACCGAGTCGAGAACGTTTCCGGCCTCAACGTCTCCCTGTCCACTGAATATCGCACCGGCGAATCCACCCGCCGGGAGCATGTATGGACGGCCAATCATTACGCCCGGACACTGACCCGACGTCAGCGCTGGTCCACCACCGAGAATGGCCTGGCACCCGCGGCGAAGGTGACCCTCATGCGCGGCGGCCGCAAACTCGCCAGACGCCGCACCGTCGGCGCTGGTCCGGCGCCGACGTTCGAGATCGACCCGTCCGAACCGCAGGGCGTGCGGTCGCTGCCCTGATGGCACCCACTACCCGCATCCTTAAGAGCACCCGCGAATGGACCAAAACCGACCACGACGCGCTGATCGCTCTCTACCAAGCCCACGGCGGGTCCGCCCCCGGTGACCTGCCCGGGCTGCTGGACTGGTCGCTCTGCACCGGCACAGAACTAGTAACCATTGCCATGGAAGGGCCCGGCGTATTCGAGGCAGCGATCCTGCTCACCTGCCACCGTGTCGCCGGGATCCATCGCATCCGGCTCGCCGGACACAACTGGGCCGACCAACAGATCGTGCCCACGCGAACCCCCGAGGCAGCCACCCACCTGGCCATCGCGGTCAGCACCTGGCTGGCCGGGTTAGGTCGCTGGCGTCTAGACCTGGAACAACTCCCGGTCCACGACCCCTTCGTTGAGGCCCTCATTGCGCTAGGACTCAATACCCGCCTCGCACCCAGCGACCCCCTGCCCTACCTGATCTGGCCAACCACTCGTACCCCGACGAACTGGGCCCCCAAAAAATTCCGGCAACAATCGCGCCAAGCCCACCGCCACCTCACCGAACAGCACGGCGAAACCGAAATCTGCAAACTCGACACCACCAACGACATACTCGCCCACCTCCCCGAATACCACGACGTGTTCGACGCGCGCGAACGCGAGCTAGGACGACCCAGCGCCCTACGTGCCCCCGGTATCGCCGCCACGAAAGTGAAGGTGCTGCAACGGCTGGGCAACCAACAGCGCCTGCAGGCCTGGGAACTTCGCGTGCGCGGCGAACTTATCGCCTACTACATCACCATCCAGGTCGGGACTACCCGGCGCATGTGGGACGGCCGGATGGCGCCCGGCTTGGCACACGTCTCCCCCGGCACCATCCTGATGGCGCAGGTCTTACAAGAGTGGCAGCGAGACCCCCGCATCACGCGAGTGGACTTCATGCGCGGCAGCAACGAATTCAAACATCGATTGAGCACCGGGGAGATCAATACACAACGGCTGCGCGCATGGTCCTCACCACGGCTAGCCACAATCGAAATCGCCCTCACAAAGTTTGACCACCACAACCGTCGGATCGTTCGCGCTGCTCGAGATCGATCACCGGCACTAGCCAAAATCATCCGCCAGTTGCGCTAACCGACCATCTGGACCGCGCGTATCAATCCCGCGCTGCGAGACCCACCCCATGGGGCCTTCTCCCGCCGAGTGTCCCAACCTCCCGGCACACCGTGCTCTTCCCGGCCACCGAAGTCCTGCCCGCACATGGCCAGAGACACTGACCTGTCGGGACCCCCGGGTGGGAAGAGCCCATGGCAACACAGCAGTTCACCCCAAGACGCCCCTGGTAGTGATCCCCGGTCGGGCGCCGTGCCGCCAGCGACCCGCCCGTGCCTGCCGGCCACGGACCGCGTGGCCATGGGCGGCCTGCACGAAACTCGCCCAGCGGCGGGGACCGGGTTTCGGTAGTCACCACACCAGGGCCAGAACGGTGACTCGTAAGGGCCCCGTGACACCGCGTCCATCAACGTAACGCAGGCAGTGTGCCAGTGACGACGCCCAGGGCGTTACCCCGCTGTGGTGGCCTAGACCCAGCGCATGGACGGCCGCGAGCCGCACTCCCCCGCCAGATGGGCACGAGCGGCCCGCCCGGTGGCAGCCAGGGGGGAGTGCCACCGGG
>JALYUK010000060.1 GCA_030853805.1 Actinomycetota bacterium
GTGCACCGGTTGTGGTGTTTGACCTTCCACTGGTCAGCCGACAAAGAACTACGCAGCGCCCTCGTCGACGACACCCGCCGAGCCAACCCCTGGGCCGAAAACCTCTACCAACAAGCCCGTAGCCGCGGACACGACCACCCCCACGCCGTCCGGATCCTGGCCCGCGCCTGGGTCAACTTCATCTGGCGCTGCTGGCAAGACGGCCTGCCCTACGACCCCGCCCGCCACAACGCACTCCAACGCGTCTTGCGAGACCACCCTGCAAACCCCCGCACGTGCAAACCCCCGCACGTAAGGAACAGCGCCGCGTAAACGCGCCGCACCCACCACCATTTGCAGGCTCCCCAGCTCACCGAGGGCACCGCCAACAACCCGCTCAGCATCACGAAGGTTGACACAGGGCAACTGGTTAAGAGTTCGCGGCCGTCCGATGACAGGTGCCATGGGCTACGGGACTGATCTACCCATGACTGACAGCAGTGGCATAGGCCTCGCACCCGGACGGTGCAGGAAGGGTCCGCATCATGATGGATGTCAGTGATCATCGTGGTCTGACCAAATCCGAAAGGCACCCCCATGCTTCGCAGAACAAAGCTCATCGGTAGCGGCGCACTCATCGCAGCTGTGGCCGGTGGCGCAGCCGTTCCGGCATTCGCCGCAACAACTTCCCCGACCTCCGCCACCACGTCTCATTCCTCTGCCCATCACCACAAGGCACGACACGGCCTCGCCGAGCTGGGCCTACACCGGGCGGTCATCGCCAAAGACGCCGGCACAAACACCGCAGGGTTGAAAGCCGGCCGGAAGGCTGGCCTCACACTGACGCAGATCGCCGCAAGCCACGGCGTGTCCAACGCCACGTTCGTCTCACGGTTGGATGCCACCGCCGATGCACGGATCACCACACTCATCAACCACAAACTCCCCGCAGGACGACGGGGCGGTCACCCCCACGCACGGCGCACCATGCCCGGCATCAGAGGCGAGTACAAGAGCCTGGCAAACACCCTGAAACTGACCCCCCGACAGTTGACCGCTGATCTGAAGAAGGGTCAAACCCTGCAACAGATCGCCACCACCCAGAAGATCAGTACCTCTACCCTGCTGGCGAGCTTGGATAAGGGCGTCAACACGAAAATCGCCAAGGCTATTGACCGGGTCCCCCACATCAAAACTTCCGCAACCTCCGGATCCACCAGCCGTTAAATACCCACCCCGCGCCGGTGATTCCACCCGAATCACCGGCGCTTAACGATGCCCCCACAGGCACCCCAGTCACTTCCGTGCTACCAACGGTCACCCGGATAGAGAACCTATCCCCATCAACGACGGACTATCCCTGGCTGGCGCTGCTCAGACCTCAAACTTACCGATTACGACTTCGGCAGCCCTCGCCTGGTGGCTTTCTTGGCCTGTTTCACCTTCGGGAGTTTCTGCCTCAGCAGGCAATCGCGTGCCGGTGGTCACCGCACCCATCGCTCATGCTTCTGGTAATGCCGTGGTGGCCATTGCGGGCGACCACTACGCGCGCAACAACTGGCCCCTGCGGCGGGCGCCATGACAACGTGCCCGACGTGGGAGCCGCGTTACCCTTACGCGCCGCCCACCTCCTCACTGCAGTGGGTGAGGCAGGTCCGCCGGTGGGTGAAACCGCACCACCATGACCGGTGTCACCAATCCGGCTCTTCACAAACGAGGGTGTAGTTGGGGTCTGAATCCTCCGGATTCGAGGAGGGATCTGGCGATGTAGTTGGTCAGGTTGCTGAACCCGAGGGCGGAGCCTCGGAGGTGTTCCAGGCGGCCGTTGATCGCTTCGGAGGGTCCGTTGCTGGTGCCGGGTCGGTCGAAGTAGGCAAGGACATCCGCGGCCCTCTTCTTGAGGGTCCGCCCGAACGTGGCGATCTCGCTGAGCGCGGCGGGCACGCCCTGGCTGAGGGACTCGATGACCGCGATCATCGCTCGTTTCCCGCGCGCCTTGTCAGTGTCTCGGTAGGCCTCGATCACCCGTTGGTAGATGCCCCAGGTCAGCTCGACATCAATGTGAGCATCGCCGGCGAACAGGTCTTCCAGGCGGGCGGCTTGCTTATCGGTGAGCAGGTCCGCACCGGTGTGCAACGTGCGCCGGGCCGCGTACAACGGGTCGCCCTTGTGTCCGCGGTGCCCGCACGTTGCCAGTTGGGTACGGCGCCGGCACAGGTCCAGTGCCTCACCTACCAAGCGGACAACGTGGAAGGGGTCCATCACCGCGACCGCGGCCGGTAGTTCCTCAGCCGCAGCGGTCTTGAAACCCGTGAACCCATCCATCGCAACCACGTCCACGCCGTCGCGCCACGCCCGAGGCCGGGCAGCAAGCCATTGCTTGAAGGCTTGTTTGGACCGGCCAGTCACCATGTCCAACAACCGCGACGGGCCGGTCCCGTCCCGTACTGGCGTGAGGTCGATGATCACAGTGACGTATTTGTCCCCTCGGCGGGTATGGCGCATACGTGTTCATCGACACCGATCGCGGTGACCCCCTCGAACCGGGCAGGGTCGTTGATGAGCACCCGTTGCCCCTCGGCCAGGACTGCGTCGTTTGCGGTGTTCCACGACACGCCAAGGCTTTCCGCGACGCGAGCAACCGTTAGGTGTTGGCACACCAGCGCTTCCAGCGCCCACCCCAACGCGCGCCGGGAGAGCTTCGCCCGTGGCTCCGCCGCGGGCATCGTGTCTTGGCGCCATACGCGCCCGCACTCAGCACATCGGTACCGGCGGACCGTGACCTCCAGTCGTGGGTCGCCACCCCAGCGGTTCGTGGGCCAACGTACGGGTGATCGTGTCCCGGGCCACGCCGTGGCACCCGCACCGGTGGCACCAATCATCCGGATCAACCACCTGGCACGAAAGCACCGCTCGGCCGGGTTCCAGTCGTTGACCACAGACGACCAGGCCGAGTTCATCAAGGCGGGCGAACGTGGTCAGGTCAGGGGTCGCGAAGGTAGCGTCCAACATGTCGAGCGCTTTCAGATGAGCAGTGTGAGAACTCCCATCATCGGAAGACCTCGACCCCTACCCCGCTAACGACGCGCCAGACCTACCTACACCCTCGTTTGTGAAGAGCCACCAATCCTGTGTCCAGAAGGATCAGGGGGTTCCCCTCCCCCATCCGTCCTCGGCTGCTGCGGTGTCACGATCAGCCCCTTCTCTCGGCATCCTCAACCGAGGACGTCCGGGGCCAGGGTGGCATCGGTGCCGGGGATGCCACAGTCGGTAGCCATCTGGTCAGCCATCGCTACTAGTCGCCGGATACGGCCAGCGATCGTGTCTTTCGTGAGCGGGGGCCGCGCGAGCCGCCCCAGTTCCTGGAGGCTGGCGTGCTGGTGTTCGATACGCAACAGGCCTACCTGGGCCAGGTGATCGGGGGCTTGCTCACCCAAAATGTCCATCGCGCGTTCGACCCGGGCACTGGCCGCGACCGCTGCCCGTGTCGCCCGTTGCAGGTTCGCGTCACCAAAACTAGGCAGCCGGCGGGCCGTGGCCTGGGCCTGTCGGCGCATCCGATGCTGCTGCCAGGCCAGGGCAGTGTCATACGCCCCCAGACGGGTCAACATCGTCGCGATCGCCTCCCCGTCGCGGATGATGACCCGGTGCTCCCCGTGCACTTCCCGTGTTGTAGCGGCGATTCCCATCCGGCGTGCGGCACCCACCAGCGCCAACGCCGCCTCAGGTCCAGGACATGTCAATCTCATCAACGCGGAACGACCGGGCTCGGATAACCAACCGCGAGCCAGGAACGCGCCACGCCAGGCCGCTTCAGCGTCACACACCGGGCCGTGCACCACCCGCGGGGTCAGCCCCCGCACCAGCCGGCCCTTCGCGTCGATGAGTCCCGTCTGACGGGCGAGCGTTTGACCATCAGAGGCGACCCGCACCACAAAACGAGGTTCGCGGGGCAGGTCACCGCCACCGGTCACCACGAGTTCACATGTCCTGCCATACACCGCGGTCATGTCCTGACCCAGTCGACGCGCGGCGGCCGCGGTCTGCAACTCAGCCTCCACCACCACGCGGCCACCAATGACGCGTAACCCGCCCGCGAAACGTAAGACCGCCGCAATTTCAGCCTTACGACAACACGTTCGCGTGACAACAAAGCTGCTCAACTCCTGCGTGAGGGACGTCGTCATCGCCACCATGAGCCACATCCTGCCACCGCCCTCCTACCGGCAGCGAGAACCGAACCCAGCAACGATCAACCCCACACATCGCGACCCCAACGAATCTGAAGGGACGGGAGTATCGCGAACTTGGTGTTTTGGTCCGTGACACGCCTACCTGATCGGGGTGGGCGAGATCGGAGAACAAGCGCATGCAACTGCCTGATATGAGCACTGAGCACGACGGAACGATGAACGAGCCGGCCGCGCCGGCTGGTCGGCCGGGGCGTGCCTCGGCCGACCGTAAACCCAAGACGAGCGTGGCCCAGGCCCAACAGGCCGCCGCGGTGGCTGACCTGTTTCAGCAGCCCCGCGCGGGCCAATGGTGACTCTCTGACGGGCCCCACGGGGTTGCTGAAACAGGTCACTGCGATGGTCTTGGAAGCGGCGTTGGAAGAAGAGATGACCGAGCACCTGGGCCATGCCAAGCACCGGGGTAAACGTGCCCTGCACGGATGAGGGTGTCGACGACGCCGCGCAACAGCTCGATGCCGACAGTGGGAGCCAGGAGCGAACATGTAACGTTCGTACTGGTTCCCGGACTAAGACGGTGCTGACTGATAACGCGGGCAAGGTGGACGTCACGGTCCCTCGGGACCGCGCCGGGACCTTCGAGCCGGTCATTGTGCCTAAGCATCACCGCAGCGTCCAAGCCCTCGAGAAAGACCTCCGCGACTGGATCATCGCCTGGAACCAGAACCCGAAGCTCTTCATCTGGAAAAACCGCAAACCAGATCCTCGAGTCCATCGGACGACTACTACAACGAGTTAACGGCGCGGGACACTAGATGAGGCTGGGCCATTCACGTTCCTGGCGGCGGACGCGCTCACCATGAAAGTCCGCGAGGGTGGGCGGGTCGCGAGCTGCGTCGTGCTCGTCGCGTCCGGGGTCAACGCCGACGGGTTCCGCGAAGTTCTCGGTATCCGCGTCGCCACTTCTGAAACCAGGCCAGCGTGGAACACGTTCTTCGCCGGTCTCGTTACCCGTGGCCTGGGCGGGGTCCGGCTCGTCACCTCTGATGCTCACGCCGGGCTCAAAGACGCGATCACTGCGAATCTGCCCGGCGTTTCGTGGCAACGTTGCCGCACCCACTGGATCTGTAAGAAATTAAGTTGGTTATTTCTCGGTTGGCGCGGGATGATCTGGTATGCGCATCGATGAGGAGGTCCGCGGACAACTCGTGACCCGGTTCGAGGTGTTGCTGCCGCATCTGAACGAGCGT